>UWSO01000006.1 GCA_900538385.1 uncultured Porphyromonas sp. | reverse complement strand
GAGCAGGGCGAGCTCCACTCCAAATTGCATTTTGGAGTGGAAAATACGGAGGCTCTTCCACTCCGCAACGCTCACGAGTAACGATTTGTGGGGTCAAGGAATCTGACTATATGATGCATCGTTCGACCAAAAAATGTATCTTCGCACGATGGAAGGAGCAACGGTACAACGGCATTACTGAGCTTGCCTGCAAACTACTTTGCCTTTCCATTTTTTGCCACTATAACCTCAACCATATTCTCTTATGAAAGCAAAACTACCTTTATTACTAAGCCTCATGACCTTGCTCGGCTTAATGAGCAACCCTCTAAAGGCTCAAAGCGATGAGCTACCCGTAGTCACGATCTATACCAACTGGGAGAGTGACCAAGAGGGAGCTATCCACCTATCTCTCTCTGGCTCTGAAAAAGACTTTGAGACTACTTACATTGACGCTGGCTATGGCAAGAAGAAGCCTACGGATGTAGATCAAGATGGTGCCATACCTGCAAAGGGCAACGTCATCAAAATCTATGGCCACTTTGAGGGTATCAGCACACCCACCGACATTACCAAAAAGATCGATGTCGCCCCAAACGACTTTATCAAGGAGGTCAACATCTCTCTGACGACCCTCGAGGAGCAGCCCGACCTGAGTAAGTGCCAAGCTCTCACACGACTCACGATGATGGCGTGTGAGCTCAAGAGCATCGACTTTGACAAAATACCTAGCTCTACCACGACCCTCCAAGTCCTCGTCAATGACCTCTCTGAGATAGTCCTACCTAGTATGCCTAACCTTGAGGAGCTTAGTGCTGGATCTTGTCCTAACATGAGCAAGGTCGACGTCTCTGGAGCACCTAATCTGACTAGACTAGACATAGGGGGCTTGCCCATGCTCACAACCTTGGATCTATCTAAGAATCCTAACCTAATCTACCTCGCAGCATATGACTGCGCACTGCCAAAGATCGACCTCTCTAACTGCAATAATCTAGAAAACATATCGCTCTCGGGCAATAAGCTTTCGCAGCTCAAACTGGGCAATACAGAAGACCTAGAGATCCTTGAATTGGCCAACAACAAGCTCACAGGGATAGACCTGACGAAGATGCCAAAGCTGAAGTCGCTCAGCCTACGTGCCAACACGCAAATCAGCTCTATCGATGTGTCAAACAACCCCAACCTAATGATCTTTACAGCAGATAGTACAGCGATCAAAGAGATCACGGTCAACCACCTGAAAAGCCTTGAGACGCTCGACCTCGGCGCTACACAGCTGACCAAGCTCGATATATCGGGTATGTCTGCACTCCAAAACGTATCCATAGAGTGCTGCTACTCAGTTACCGAGATCAACTTTGCAAACGCACCTCTACTGACCAACATACTAATCGACGGAAACAAGCTCTCCTTCGATCAAACGGCACAGATGGCCAAAGACCTTCCGGAAGCTGATATTCAGATGGGACCCTTCATCGGAGTCTATTCCCAAGGAGACCCTAGGGAGGGCAACCTCATGCACGAAGAGGCTGTCGAGCTATGCCGTAGTAAAAACTATGCTGTAATGCAGAGAGACAGTGAGGGCGAAGTGTATGACTATAATGGTATCCCAGCATCTATTGATCCGATCACAACACCCAAGCTGAGCTATCGTGATACGGGAGCTCAGATCGTAATAGATCTAAGCACTATAAATAAGAGAGTCTCTGCCGCACACCTCTATAATATGAGTGGTGAACTCATCAGAAGCTACGAGCTCTCTGGCGGATCCCTCGAAATAGACAAGAAGGAGCTTCGGCAAGGGACTCACTACTTAATTCACATAGAGGGAGTAGGGTCACTTGTACTACACCTCTAATCTCTAATTACACATCTTTACGGGGAGAATTCGTCCGATCCTCTCCTTTCTCGAATATCCACGTGGAAAATCTCAAATCCCCACGTGGATATTTTTTATTTTCCACGTGGGGGCGAATCATTTCCTCCGAAGTTTCATTTCATCCCTCCGAAGTTTCATTTCATCCCTCCGAGGAATTTTTTATTCTCCACGTGGATATTTCGAAATATCCACGTGGAAATCAGTTTTCCCCGACATAGCCCTGTTGTGATATGCAGTCGGTTCTAAATTGTTGTAACGAGCCAGCCCTGCAGCGTAACGAGAGAAGGCACCTGCCCTAGACGAGGAGCAGATGCCTTCCTTATTATATGTATGTACACTGAAGGGGCGTTGAAGCCCGTAGCTTGTAGCGCAGCGTTAGAGTAGGCGGATCGAGGTGATCGCGTTTGAGGCAACATCTGCCTGGGCACCCTGTACGTTGCCACTACCCTTGAGAGCCATCGTGCCGAATGTGTTCTTGACCATGCCAGTCTTGCGGTCGAGGACGATGTTGTTTATGCCATTGCCCTCTACGACCAAGCCCTCTACAGTTGTCGTCGTCTTGCCATTGGCACGAAGCGTATAGTCTGTATCAGATACAGCTACCAGTGTGACGACACCCTCATACTGCGTATCAGCATTCTCCCCTGTGAAGAGAGGACTATTGACCGTAAAGGACTCACCCGGTGCTATAGGCTCTGCGGGGAAAAATGCTGGAGACATCGACATAGAGAGGATACCCTTCTTGACTAGGTCATCCACAAGTTCTCCCTCAGGCTCACCTAGAGGCTTAAACTTAGCGTCCACCCACTGAGTGATCTTCGTATTGACCATCTTACGCATCTGAGTCGTTATTCCGTCTTTAGCTTCTGAGTCAGTATCCACATTCATCTCTTGCCCCATAGAGCTAGAGGATACTTGAACACGATCGATATTGTACTCCATCAGGTAGTTGCCATCCTTGACATCCAATACCTTATAGGTATAGGTGATGGTCTGGTTCTGCTTGAGCTCCATCTGTTGCCCCATCACAGAGATGGTCATAGGATTGTTGAGCGTCATCTGATAGGTGAAGGTCTGCCCCTTCTCCAGGTTCAGACGCAGATCATACTTCTCCTGTGCGAAGACTGAGGTCATCACACCGAGTAGTAGCAGGGTGGATAGAATGAGTTTCTTCATAGTTTTATTGTGGTTTGATTATACGTTGTTTACTTGACATTGTGCAGGTCATGCCCCATGCGCACCTTCTTGGTATGCAGGTAGTGAGCATTGTATTGGTTGGGCTTGATCTCTAGAGGCACAGTCTCCACGACCTTCAGCCCGTAAGCCTCGAGGCCGACACGCTTGACTGGATTATTGGTCATCAGTCGCATCTCGGTCACACCAATAGCACGGAGTATCTGAGCACCGACACCGTAGTCACGCTCGTCGACCTTGTGTCCAAGGTGCAGATTAGCATCGACCGTGTCGAGCCCCTCGTCTTGAAGCTTGTATGCCTTGATCTTGTCCATCAGACCGATGCCACGACCCTCTTGGTTGAGGTAGACGACGACACCTGTGCCCTCCTGCTCGATGATCTCCATAGCCTTATGGAGCTGCTCTCCGCACTCGCAGCGTAGGCTACCGAAGATGTCTCCCGTGGCGCAACTGCTGTGCATACGAACGAGGGTGGGCTTAGTGGTAGAGATGTCGCCCTTGATGAGGGCAATGTGCTCTAGCCCATTGCTCTTCTGGCGAAATGGGATGATGTCAAACATACCCCACTCGGTCGGAAGCTTAGCTCTCACGCCCTCCTCGACGATGCAGTCTGTCTTGAGGCGGTAAGCGATGAGATCCTCGATGGAGATGATCTTCATATCCCACTGCTTAGCGATCTCGACAAGCTGAGGAAGACGCGCCATCGTTCCATCCTCATTGATGATCTCGATGAGTGCACCGACGGGCTGCAGACCAGCGAGACGCGCTAGGTCGATAGCCGCCTCCGTATGACCCGCACGACGCAACACGCCACGATTGCGCGCCCGCAGCGGGTTGACATGGCCAGGACGAGCTAGATCTGTAGGCTTGGTATTGGGATCTGCTAGCGCCTTGATCGTCATCGCACGATCATACATTGAGACTCCAGTCGTACAGCCGTGACCGATGAGATCGACTGTCACTGTAAAGGGGGTCTCGTGTAGCGATGTATTCTCATGCACCTGCATATTGAGTTCGAGCTGGGCTGCACGCTCTTCGGAGATAGGCGTACAGAGTACACCACGCCCGTAGCGCATCATAAAGTTGACCTTCTCGGGCGTTATCAGTTCGGCAGCCGTAATGAAGTCGCCTTCGTTCTCACGATCTTCGTCATCGACGACGATGACGAATTTGCCCGCTTTGAAATCTTCGATAGCCTCCTCGATGGAGTTTAGTTTGAAGTCTTGGTTCATATTCTAGGAATACTATATATAAGGAGCAGATCACTCTGTCTGCGACTCGATCTGCTTGACAATATGGTTCAATATGGGCGGCATCTGATGCAGCTGTCTCTTGTTGCGCCGTAGAGCGATGCCTAAGTACAGCATCAGTAGCAAGGAGACCGGTAACAAAGGTATGCAAATCCAGACACATAGCCTATTTTGCCAAATGGTATTTGCAAAAGTCTTGCCCAGTATAGGCAGGTTAAGGAGCTGTGCA
This sequence comes from uncultured Porphyromonas sp., assembly GCA_900538385.1. Classification (GTDB taxonomy): domain Bacteria; phylum Bacteroidota; class Bacteroidia; order Bacteroidales; family Porphyromonadaceae; genus Porphyromonas. Next base: position 74,334 of record UWSO01000006.1, on the reverse strand, counting down.
AAGATATACTTATCGGGATAGTTGTGGAGCTTCTCGACAGTCTGCTCTAGCTGCTGGTAGAGCTGCTGGTACGCCTTGGCAAAGTCGGGCAAGCAATCCAGTCTTAGCCCCTTACTCTGAGCATAAGTCATACCGAGCAGTGCGTCCATCTGCCGTTGTAGCTCACTAACCTCACGCAGCACCTCCTCAGAAGTCGTAGGCTGCATGATAATCTCCTTGTACTCCAGTTGTCTTGAGTAGTTCGGGTGGAAGATGCGACGGAAGAAGACCACGTAGGCATCGGCATTGAGCGTAGCTGAGTCTCGCGAAGCCTTGTAAGTGAGGAAGGCTCCAAGCGGTAGGATCACGGCACTGGATAGCCACATGCCCGCCCAGACGGGAATCTGTCCACTATTGATCATCTTCAGGCCAAAGGTGTCGATGACGTAGTAGATAATGAAGATAAGCACTGCCAAAACCATCGGAGTACCCACGCCTCCCTTACGTACGATAGCTCCCAGCGGAGCACCAACGAAGAAGAAGAGCAGACAAGCCACTGGGAAGGTGAACTTACGATGCATCTCCTGTGCATTGACACGGTAATCCGAAGCTGCATCGTCATAGTAAGTATCAGCGATCTGCACAGACGAGGAGAGGCTCTCGAGCCACTCTATGGCCTGCTTGTAGCCTAGCAACTTATCTTGATCAGTAGCTCTATCCATCAACGTATCTATCGTATAGGGTGGCGGCGAAGCTTGACTAGAATTAGCTTCTAGTAGTTCCTCATGGCTTAACCGACGAGCTGTGACTGTCGCAAAGGGACGATGTGAGAGCTGATCCTGCTTTAACCAAGTAGCCGCTTGTAGATTAGCACCTGGCATTGTCGAGCCAACCTGAACAGGCTCAGGAGGTGGTAGCTTGGTATGTATCTCAAAGAGCACGTTGCTTCCCACCTGACGGCCCACGCTATCTGTCGCCATGCGGGTACTATCACTGTAGACAATAAGCTCTCGAAGGTTCTTACCGACGAACTGGGACTTGAGGTAGTCATCCCCCATCATCTCAAAGTTGGCATCAAAGGGAATGAAAATAACCTTCTCCGTAAAGTGCTCCTTGATGTAGGAGGCGGGTCGCTCATCCGAAGCTTGACTGCCTGGGATCAAGGTCGTCTGACTACTAAGTTGCTCGAAGCTCTCACCACTCCGGAGCGACATGATAAGATAGAGCTTGCTATCGTCCATCAGCAAGCGTCCCGTATCGGCCAGGATGATACGCGGCGCGCGCTGCTCGGAGAGGTCGTAGATCATCACATTTTGTAGGGTACTCGTCGCAGCATCTTTGTCCCCTACGTAGATACTGTAGCCTTCGATACCATTGAAAAAGATCCCCTTCGGTATCTCCAACTCAGGACGCGCATAGCGTGCAGAGAAGAGTATCTGATAGACCCGCACACTAGCCTTCTGCACGCCTCTGTCTAGATAGACGAAAAGTCCAAAAGCAATGCAGGTCACGAGGATTACCAGCGGCTTCATAATCTTGCTCAGAGGCACTCCTGCCGACTTCATCGCCAGCAGCTCCAGTCGCTCACCTAGATTGCCGAAGGTCATCAGCGACGCTAGCAAGACGCCCAGTGGCACAGCCGTAGGCAGTACGTAGAGTCCTGCGTAGAAGATCACCTCTAGCAGCACCCCCACATCCATACCCTTGCCGACCAAATCGTCGACATGCTGCCAGAGGAACTGCATCAAGACAACAAACCAGCAGATCAGTAGAGTCATCAGTAGGAGAGGCAGGAAAGACCTCACCATGAAGATGTACATGATCTTCGGCCGCAGATGCATACCTCTTACTTTCATGATCGTAGGATTAGATAGGCGTAAGCTTTACTTGAGGAGCTTGCCCTCGCTCTTCAAATCCGTAAAGAGCCTGTCTAGCACAGCATTGATAAAGGATGCACTCTTAGAGTTGTCGTACACCTTCGCCAGTTCGATATACTCATTGATCGTCACGACGAGCGCTATGTCAGGGCAGTTGAGAGCCTCCGCCACAGCCATCTCCATCAAGATCATATCGACCAGAGCCACACGATCCTGCTCCCAGTTATCTAGTCGTGGCGTCAGCATCGCATCATACTCCTCACGATGTAGGAGCGTCTCTGAGAGTAGCTGATGTGCATAGAGACGATCCCGATCACTGTGAAACATGGGGAGCAAGTCGCCAGGTAGCTCTAAGCCATCTTTAGCGCCGCGGCGCAACGTCTTCAGAGCAAAGTCCTGTATCGTCACCACAGGCTGATTGGTAAAGGGAATGATACGATAATCCTCCGAGCCCTTGAGACGCTCTACCGTCGCCTCCACCTGCTCCACGGGGGGCATCTCCTCGACCTCTAGACGCTCGCAGATAGCGGTCGCATCGGCCCAGTAGAAAGAGTTTGCCGCAAGATGCTCATTGAGCTCTGCCGTGCGAAAGAGTTGCTTGAGTAGATTACCCCAATAGTTGCACTGCTCCTGCATAGAGAGCGTAGACACATCCTCAGGTAGAGCACTATACGAGGGGTCTTCCTCGACCATATTGTAGAGTGTACGGAGCAACTGCTCATCCTGCTCCCAGCGCTTCTGCAGCTCGTCTAGCGCATTCTGTATCTCCGTACAGCGAGCGATCTCCTTGACAAGAGTCATATCTGAGAGCCTACGAGGAGTCACCTCGTCCGACGACTTGAGGAAGCGTCGTTCACGTATCTCTAGTAGCTCCCTCTGATAGGCTGCAAGCGCACGTATCAGATCTAGTAAATAGTAGTAGAGGTAGTAAGTGTGACGTAGGGAGGTCGTAAGCGACTGGTCCGCAAGTGCCACATCTAGACGACCGCTAGAGATAGACTGGTAAAGTTGCTGAAAGACGCGGATGCGTACGATAGACCGATTGATCATATCACTCTATGGAATAGATGAATATAGTAGGAGCAAATAGTTCACGAGGAGGGCACTACCCTTCCCAATCTGTAGTCTACGGAGGCGAAATCAAGGCATCCACCCTTGTGACCACCGTAGATCCGCCACAAAGGTACAAAAAAAGGTATCGGAGAGAGTCACCCAAGCACCTTACGACCGACAAACCTCCCTACTCTTCGAATGGACCTCGGGCTGGCAAAGCAGTTTCATACGGGTGAAACTCCAGTTTCATACGGGTGAAACTCCAGTTTCATCGGGAGGAAACTCCAGTTTCATCGGGAGGAAACTCCAGTTTCATCGGGAAGAAACTTTTAGCGACCCTGTGGGGAGGGGACAAAAGATCAACGGGTTGAGCGAAAAGCATTACCTTCGTGCAGTGAAACAGTCACGAAGCTGTCTCCCCCCTCTCATCAACGAATGTGACTTCTCACGATACCCATGTCGACCTCCACGCTACTACATAACTTTTTATTTCCACCACGACATCTTCCTACCGACGCGCTCGCTAAGGCAGTGCTGGGTAAGACGATACTCATCACGGGCGCTTCGTACGGTATCGGTGAGGCTCTAGCACATCGTCTCGCTGAGGCTGGTACACACTTGATCCTTGTAGCACGTACAGCTGAGAGACTGAAGGCTCTAGCAGATGATTTGGCGACGACGGGAGCCTCCGTACGGTGGCGGAGCGTGGATCTGAGAGTTGAAGAAGAGGTGGCAGATCTAATCACATGGGTACGAGCAAACTACTCACACCTCGATGCGCTAATACTCAATGCGGGGAAGTCGATACATCGTGCTTTCTACGATTCGCTAGATAGGTATCACGATGTAACGAGAACGATCACGACGAACTACACCAGCTCCGTGCAGCTCATCATGGGGCTAGCTACGCTTCTACCCAATGGTAGCGGTCAGCTTATCGCTTCTAATGCGGCTAGCACACTGATGCCTCCAGCCCCAGGGTGGTCTGCTTATCAAGCCTCCAAGAGTGCTCTAGACAGCTACCTACGAGCTATTCGTCCAGAGCTGCGACAGAGAGGGGTTGTGGTATCGCTACTTTACTTGCCCCTAGTACGCACGAGGATGATTGCCCCGACTGAGATGTACCGCTCTGCACCAGCACTCACGCCCGAAGAGGCGGCCGAACGTATAGCTAGCTTACTCTGTAGTAGACGAGCTAGCTTTATCCCGTGGTGGGTGCGGTTAGCTCGTCCGTTTATGCCTCTCTTGCGTCCAGTTGTTCAGTCTATTGCTATGCGTCATCTATGAGTCGGAGCTTACTGCACAAACTATATCGCCTGCACCTGCTCTCACCGAGCGGTATCGCGCGCTTGCTCCATGCGCTATGGTGTGAGGGTGTCAACTTGATGGCGGTGACGCGCTTTGCTGCACACTATTATCCCTCTGTGCTGGCTGTCGCCGATGAAAAGCAGCTCTACACTTACCAAGCACTACATACCCAGGCAAAAACTTGGGCTGGCGTCCTCTACGAGCAAGGTTGGCGACGAGGTATGCGCTGCGCGCTACTGGGGCGTAACTCGTCGGAGATGGTGATCGCCTCTCTAGCTCTCTCGCGTCTCGGGGTACACATATATCATATGAGTACCGATCTAAGCAAGGAGCAAGTGAGGCAACTGTGTCAAGAGCGACGGATAGCGACAGCTCTCGTTCAGGAGGAGTATGCCGACCGAATGCCTAGCGAGCTAGAAGTCAAGCTACTGGAGGATTTGAGCGAGTGCCATGAAAGTCTCCGTAGAGGGCGCATACCGAAAGGTCAAGGAGGACGTATCATCGTCCTGACAGGTGGCTCTTCGGGTCACTATAAGGTGGCAGCACGCAAGCCTAGTGTGACCGCTTTCCTGCATCCTTTCTTTGCCTTGCTCAGAGAGATACGACTAGATGAGTGCCGATCGGTCTACATAGCCCCACCACTCTACCACGGCTTTGGCTTAGCTTCGCTGATTGTGGCTCTGGTGATGGGACGCAGCGTTTACCTGCGTAAGCGCTTTGACTCTCAGTCAGCCACACGCTTACTCTCGGAGTACTCCATTGAAGTACTGATAGCAGTACCACTGATGCTACGACGACTGATCAACGAGTCTCCAAGCGAAATACGATCGTTACGACGTATCCTCTCGGGTGGGGCTCCGCTCGATGCACCACTCGTAAGAGCCGTAGAGCAGCATTGGGGAGCTGTCCTCTACAATCTATATGGGACGAGCGAGGCTGGCTTCTTTATATTGGCTACACCTGAGATCCTGCACAATGCACCACTAGCGCTAGGCAAGCCTATACGTGGCGTGCGATGCAAGATTGTCAGACCTGATAGTCAGGGGGTAGGCGTGCTAGCCGTACGCAGTGGCTGGGCTATGGATGATCGTAAGGGCAGCTGGCAGGAGACGGGCGATCTAGCATGGATGGACGAAAGCGGGGTGCTCTTCCTGCGCGGACGAGCTGACTCGATGATTCTGTCAGGTGGTGAAAACGCTTACCCAGAGGTACTTCGCGAAGCTCTAGCAGCCCTTGATGCGGTGAAGGATGTAGCTGTGGTTGCTTATCCAGATCTAGAGTTTGGCACACGGCTGGCAGCTTTCGTTGTCCTAAAGGAGGATCGCAGCTCTACCTCTGAGGAAGATCTACGAGTTCTACTCTCAGCAAAACTTCCTCGCTACCAAATGCCTGGGCGGATCATACCCTTAGCAGCGTTGCCACGGCTGGAGAATGGTAAGGTGGCGGAGGGTACACTCAGAGAGATAATAAAAAAGACTTTACAAGCAGAGGAGCGTTATGAAGATCGTGCGTAATAGGTGGATCCCCTTCAAGGGCTTCTCGGCTATCAATCTTTTCGGAGTCATCTTCGTTCGCAAGGATCTACCCGAGGAGTACTTGACGAATACGCGCTGGCTAGAAACCATCGTGCGTCACGAGCGCATCCACACCCGTCAGATGGTGGAGCTGCTGGTGATCCTTTTCTACCTCTTATATATCATAGAGTGGCTGGTGCGTCTTGCTATCTGTCGCAATGCAGAGAGAGCCTACCGCTCCATCTCGTTCGAGCAGGAGGCTTACGACCACCAGGATGACCCTGAGTACCTCCAGCGGAGGAAGCCATACGCCTTCCTGCACTACTGGCGGTTCTAAATTCTTTTTTCGTACCTTTGCAACCGTCTAGCGAGAGGCATCGCCCAGATGGCGGAATTGGTAGACGCGTCGGTCTCAAACACCGATGGGGTTAAACCTGTGCCGGTTCGATCCCGGCTCTGGGCACACAAATGAGAGCGAAGGCTAAGCGGTAAACTCAACCACTTAGCCTTCGCTCTCTAATTTCTAACCTCTAAAGTCTAATCTCTAGCATTCTTCTTATATTTGCACCTAGCTAACGATAGACAACTCACATGCAGCGCAAAGATCCTAAGCCTCTAGGTGAAATCATATCCGACTGGCTCTCCGAGAGCCCAGAGGTAGACCAAGGCCTACTCGAACTGAAGGCACTACAATACTTGCGCACACGCTTCTACCCACTCAGACGACAGATACGTGAGCTATCGATCTCAGGCCATACACTGCAGATGCGCATCACCTCGGCTGGCCTACGACAAGAGATCCGGCTCACGCAGCAGCAGCTCATAGAGCAGATCAATGCACACCTACAGTACGACCTTATAGACGAAATCATAATCCGATGAAGCAGAGACCCGCTAACTTCTTTCACACAAGCAAACAGACGCTCCTAACTACGCTACTTTTGCTTCCACTACTTCTCAGCACTGGTTGTAGCAAGGGCGGTAAGAGCGTCTTCAGCTCTGCCCCCCTTCTCGTAGACTATGTGGACGTGCATCAGGGCACGTGGGATGCCGAGCATAGCGAAGAGATATTTCCCATCGTACAGCTCCCTCATAGTCTACTGCGTATTATCCCATTCAAGGAAAGCTTGCGCTCGGCTCGCATCAAGGGGTTGCCACTCTACACTCCAGACATAGATGATCGCCCGCTCTTCTACCTAATCCCCGAGAGTGCCCATGCCAATCAAGACCCATCAGGGAGACTCAGCTTCGACTTTCAGGAGATAACTCCATATAGCTATCACCTTTACCTCGACGAGCTACAGGTCAATGTGGACTTCTCGCTGACCTCTATGAGTGGTCTTTATGACCTCTCCTCACGGGACTACAACGGCAGCGACACACATCGGCTCTCATTATATATAGACCGTCGTGACTCGACTACTTGGGAGCCGGTAGCCGATGACGCACTCTCTGCTGAGGTCGCTTACGGGGGCACTACGCCAACTCGCATCTACCTCTACCTACAGCTCAATACAAACATAGAGCAGATGACGAGTAGCATATCCCCCAGCGACACTACTTATGAGTGCCTCACCTTACAACTGCAGAAGCCTAATAAGCGAATCGTTGCTAAGTATGGCATATCGCTCATCAGCTGCGAGCAAGCTAAGCAAAACTTAACTACACAGATCCAGAGCTTCGAATACTCTCCGCTGGTCAAGTCAGCTCGCAACGAATGGCAGAAGACGCTTCGCAGAGTAGAGGTTTCTGGTGGTACAGAGGTGAATATGCGTAAATTTTACACCGCACTATACCGCTCACACCTATGGCCCGTCAGCATCTCCGAAGATGGGCAGTACTACTCCCCTATCGATGACTCGGTCCATAGCGATGAGGGGATCACGCAGTACAGCCAAGATGACTTAGGCTATACCCACGAAACCAACTATCCCCTGCTGATGCTCCACACGCCTGATATGATGGAAGAGATTATCGTGTCGTATCTACGTGCTATACGTGACTCAGGAGGACGGCTCCTAGAGACGCTCGACCTAGGCAGTGTCGTCTACACAGAGGAGTCGCCTCTCCTCTTCTTGCTGACCGATGCGCTCGCCAAGGGACTCCTCGACCAAGACATCAAGCAAGCCTTTGAAGCGTTGCGCACCGCCATCGATGCCGACCCAGAGCGCCGATCAGGCTACAAGCTCTGGTGCCTCTCACAGCTCGCTAATAGTATTGGCTACACGGCTCTAGCTAGAGAGTACGCAGAGCTCAGTGAGACCTATCACCCATCGCCAGGCAGGCTGTCAGCACAGCAAGTTGTCTCTATCTTGGAGCATCCCAGTGACTCAGCTCCTATATTACTACCCGAGGGACAGATCAATATAGACAGTCTCTTCAGTAGCTCGCTACACTCGCTCAATGTAGACCCCGACCTCTTCGCCTTTCTTTTTACCTACAACCTGATGGGTCGCCCACACGATGCGCAGAAGTTCGTACGCCACACCATCGACTACTTCTTTGGGGTAGGCTCTTTCGGCTACCCAGGGCCTGACAACTATGGTTCTCTCAGTGCATCACTTGTCTTCGCCATGATGGGCTTGTATCCCGTAGCTCCTGGCATCAATGGCTACTCAATCGTCGCTCCTGCTTTCAACGAGATTAATATAGATATGGGGGGCGGACGCCATCTCTCTATTAAAGCTCAAGGAGCCTCCCAAGTCAATAAGTACATCTCTGACCTCACCATCGGAGGGCGACCTCACACCGTCTACTGGCTCAAACACAGCCAGATAGCGAACGGAGGAACCATCTCCATGTTCCTCTCCGATGCGGACAATTGACCACTTGAGCTTACGACCTCTTGCATATCTAATAAAAAAGTTGTAAGTTAGTGGCGGATTAAAGAAACTCATACAAATCATTAAGTACATACAGTTATGGCAAAGGAAACAATCTCATTCAACGAACTGCGTCGCATCAAGGACAGCCTACCCGATGGCTCTATGCACAAAATCGCAGAGCAACTAGGTCTCCGTGTAGACACCGTCAGAAACTACTTCGGAGGAGCTAATTACGAAGAGGGCCGTGGAGCTGGAGTGCACATCGAGGCAGGTCCCGAAGGTGGTATCGTAGTCATCGATGACAACACTATCCTCAATCAGGCACGTACCATCATAGGAGAGGAGCCTGTCCTCTAAGAAAAGCTATCAGCAGTCAGTGACCTACCAGTCACTGACTGCTCTTCTAAACCCTATCACACGGTTGTCGTCACCTTGCGACAACACGCTCACATTAACCATTACCACCACATCTATGCCACAAGACAAAGACCAGTCCAAGCTGGTGACTGTAGCCATACACACCTACGAGAAGGCACAGATCCTCCAGAGCCTTCTACAAAGCCAAGGGATACCAGCTACACTACACAATGTAAATACGGTACAGCCCGTCTTCTCTACGGGTGTACGTGTACGTATCGCAGAGCGTGACCTACCTCGTGCGCTAGCCTACATAGAGGATCTCAAGTGGGATCTAAACGAAGCTTACGATGACCTGCAAGAGAAATCTGATCTCGCCAGTGAATCTCCAGACACAGCTCACGTCGCTGCATACAAGGGATATGTCCTCATCCCCGTAGACTTCAGCATCTATACGGACAAGATTGTCAAGTTGGGCTTCCACTTTGCGGCCCGCCGAGATCTACATGTGCTGCTCATGCACGTATATACGGGCACAGTGCCCCAGATGAACTTCCCTTATGGGGACTTTACAGCACTCCTACCACAGATTCAGGAGGCCTCCTACCAAGAGGCTAAAAAAGCTGAGCAGCAGATGACAGAGCTGACGAAGGAGATCGATGCAAGGATGGCTGACGGCTCACTCCCAGAGGTTACCTACCGCACCACCATCCGTGACGGTATCCCTGCCGATGAGATACTACGCTACGCCAAGCGCAACCTACCCGCCATCATCATCATGGGAACACGAGGCAAGACCGAGGATAGCGACTACATCGTCGGTAGCGTAGCTGCCGAAATCATTGATCGCGCACAAGCTCCCGTCCTAGTGGTTCCCGAGAAGGTTGCCATCGATGACCTCATGCAGGTCAAGCATGTAGGTGTGGCAACCAGCTTCGACCAGAGAGACCTCGTACTCTTTGATCAGATGATGCAACTGATGCAGCCCCTAGCGCCAGAGTATAGACTCTTCAACGTGTCACGCTCTGAAGGTAAGTGGGGAGATGTACAGCTACAAGCTATACAAGAGTACAATAAGCAGCAGTACCCCAATGCGCATATTGAGTGGACCAAGCTAAGCGAGGGAGAGCTCTATGCGGCCTTAGAGGAGTTTGTTGCAGCGCATCAAGTCGAGCTGATTGTGGTCAATACTTACAAGCGACGTGTACTCGCGAAGCTTTTCAACCCGACGATGGCAAGGCGTATGCTCTTCCACGCAGGGACACCTATCCTGGTGATGCACAGCAACTCATCACGATAAAGCTCTCCTAGCTAAAGGAAGAAGATAGACAACTACAAGAAGAGCTCCGTAAGTCTACGTGGACTTGCGGAGCTCTCTTTATATGGCGGGTTCAGCCGCTACGATTGGGTTACTTGTCTGAGGGAAAAGCTGAGGAGACAAGCTTCTGGATGTCCTTCGGAGTAAAGTCGCCCGTCAGACCGACTATATAGCACTCATCTTCATCTAGGACAGAGATGAGCAGCTCAGGACACTTGCGCCAGCACCAGATGCCAGACTCTCGAGAGACGATCTGCACCTTGAGATTATCTTCTGATTGGTTGACCGTAAGCAGTGGATTGATAGAGCGATGCAGTCCAGGTTTCAGCATCGGGGCAAACGCCTTCTGCAGCTTGTCGATAGACTCAGGAGTTGAGGCGATGTATACGTCGAGAGTCTTCAGCTTCTTGAAGAGCGTCTTGATGTTAGCCATGACAGAGGAGTTACTATCTTCCTTGATCATTTTCATTATACTCTCCATAGGGATCATATCCATCATGTTTTCATTGAAGGAGAAGATCTGCACACCATCCGCTGCCGTGGGTAGCGCCTTGGCATCTACATACTTGAAGGGGCTAGTCTGCGCCACAGCACCTAGCGTCATCGTGAGTGCCAGTAGCATGGCAAGGAGTCGTGATAGAGGTAGTTTGATTCGTCTCATATTATAAGTTGTTGGTTGATTAAATAGTCGTTTGCGGATGGCTAAAGCAGCGCTTAGTCGGCCAAAAGAAGCTAGAGGTCTGCTCGCTTCTTGTCTTATAGACGATCTGTAAAGGTAAATGTTGCAACACCTCTCACGAGAGTTCCTACGAAGCTCCTCGGATGGCAGAGGAGGTGCAAGCTTAGTAATGTGAAGTTTGCTACCTTTGCAGGCGATTCTTTTGAGTTCATGTTGATTTTATAGAGATGAAGTCTCTCGTACAATGCTTTTGGGTGCTCTTTTTCTTTGCCGTGGGTGAACTGATCGGCATGATGATCGGGCACTTTCTACCAGGGAGTGTGATCGGGCTGATACTGCTCTTTCTAGCCCTAGAGACGAAGCTGATCAAGCCTGACAAGGTGGACAGCGTCGCTAAGTTTCTCACACTCAATATGGGTCTCTTCTTCGTACCAGCTGGTGTGGGGCTGATCACCCAAGTGGATCTGATCAAGCAGTATTGGGCTGCCATCGTAATCTCTATGGTGGTCAGCACAGCACTGGTCTTGGTAGTCGTAGGGCGTATGCAGCACCGCTTCGAGCGGCACCATAAGGAACAAATACCTAACGACAACGCCTGATGGACTTCGTCACACTACTCTTGAGCAAGCCTGTCTACTGCTTGCCACTCACCATAGGAATCTACTTCCTCAGCTTGCTCCTATATCGCAAAGTGCGGATCGGGCTCTTTCACCCTCTGATCGTTACGATAAGCTTGCTCATCTTAATGCTGTACCTATCGGATACATCGTACGAGGAGTATAAAGAGGGGAGCCAGCTGATCGACTTCCTCCTAGGTCCCTCGGTCGTCTCACTGGGTTACATCCTCTACGAACAGTCTAAGTACCTCCGTGGACGCGTCGTCTCGATCATGGTCTCGCTCTTTGTAGGCTCTCTGATTGGCATCCTCAGTGCTGTAGGACTAGCCTATGCGCTAGGCGCAGGCGACACGATTGCCTACTCGATGGAGTCCCGCTCGGTCACGACTCCTATAGCTATTGCACTCTCAGAGCATTCGGGCGGGATCCCTGCCTTGACCGCAGTGGTTGTCGTCATCTCAGGTATCATCGGGGGTGTGATAGGTCCCCTACTCTTTAAGTGGCTCCACATAGAGAACCGTATCGCTAAGGGACTGGCTCTAGGCGCTGCTGCTCATGGTGTGGGCACCTCGGTAGCCATTCAGATGGGAGCACTAGAGGGTGCTATCGGAGGCTTGGCTATTGGCATCATGGGGGTTTTCACCTCCATACTGATACCGATCGTCCACTACGTCGCTCAGCTCTTTGTTTGAGATCGTATGTTGTTGAAAAAGGGTACCTTTACAGCATCATTGAAGCGGGATATACCCGCAACTCCTATTACTATAGTATTATGTTGAAACACTATATCTATGATTAGTATGACTCGCAAACTGCTCTCAGCAACGCTCTGCTTGCTTTGCTGTATAACTTTGGCGCAGGCACAGCTCTCCTTCGGCGGTGCACCTGCGATGACCGCTCAGTCACATCGTGTGGTCGAAGTCGTTCCTCCGTTCAACGCTCAGGACTTGCGCGCAGCAGGACATTGGCATCAGGTGGACGACGGATCACCTCTCATCGTAGGGCGTATGCTACCGCTCTCGAGAGACTTTTACAGTCAGGCGACCCATGAGGTAGTCCAGGGGCGGAGTGTCTATCACCTAGAGCTCACAGCTCCTGACGCACAGGGCTTGTCACTCTCATTTGACAAGCTAGACCTGCAACCGGGCGATCGCCTCTACCTCTTTGATCCCGCTAGGAAGCAGGTTCTGGGAGCCTTCACCAGTGAGAGCAATCCTGATGGAGGAGTCTTCGGTACCAACCCCATTGCAGGCAATTCGCTGGTCATACAGTACGAACCTGCGGGAGCTTTGGCCGATATACATCTGAAGCAGCTCGGCTACTTCTTTGAGTCAGTTGCGGCTCCTCAGAATATCTCTGGCGAGGGGGCCTCGGGCGTCTGCAATGTCAACGTTAACTGCCCCGAGGGTGCTGATATGCAAGATGTCAAGAATGGTATCGCCCAGATAGTCGTTGTAGTCAATGGTATGATAGGTTCTTGTAGTGGCACGCTGGTCAATAACACCAGCGAGGATTGGCGTCCGCTCATCATGACCGCTTACCACTGTACTTTCTACAAGGACCCACTCTCTGGCAAGGTTATGAATGCGAGCGAAGAGGACTTTCGTCAGTGGGTCTTTAACTTCCACTTTGAGCGTCCCGAGTGTGCCAACAATCAGTGGATTGGTGAAAAGGCTTACTCCATCAGCGGGGCTAAGCGTCTAGCTACTGTGCCGATGGATCACGGGAGCGACGCATTACTCGTGGAGACGCTCAACCCGATACCTGACTACTACGGAGTCTACTACAACGGCTGGGACCGCTCAGGCACCCTAGAGCCTACGGCTAAGGGACTACACCACCCGAGTGGCGATGTGATGAAAATCTCGACGATTACCGAGCCGCTCATAAATGGCACTTGGATGACGAAAGACAATATTGGCGCGAAAGATGCACACTTTGCGGTACGCTATGCGAAGACTGAGAATGGACACTGCGTAACTGAAGGCGGAAGTTCTGGTTCGGGACTTTTTAATGATAAGGGACTACTCATCGGAACCCTCTCTGGCGGTGCTGCTGAGTGTGATAAAGGAATCAATGCCCTAAATATGTATGGCAAGCTGAGTGAGCACTGGGCACGCTCTACACAAGATAACTCACAGCAGCTACAACCGCTCGCACAGGTACTAGACCCCAAGGGGAATGGCACAGCTATGACGCTGCACGGCGCTTATAAGCCTGGCGCCACGCTAGTCGCTCCTGTGACGAAGCTACAAGGCGTCTATCAGAAGGGTCAGGTCGCTCTATCGTGGCAACCGACGACCGCCCTGCCCACGGGTGTCACAGCTGAAGTGCAGATTTTGCGCAATGGCAAGGAACTCAAGCGTCTGCCTGTTAATACAGGACACTATACAGATAGTCAAGTTGGAGACGAGAGCGGTGTCGTGACCTATACGCTACGCTACCAATATACCATCGGGCAGGAAGACACAAAGCACTACACAGCTCCTCGTCATATCTCTTTCCTCACCTCTGACCTAGCGGGTGTTTCGCAGCTGGAGCAGAAGAAAGAGGGAAGCCAACTGACCCTCACCTGGCATAAACCTGTCAATCGTCAGCTAATCTCTCAGCTCACCCTCTCTAGCGAAAGCGAAGCTAAGGGAGTTGCTCCTCTACAGTACCCCGGCTTAAATCCTGAGTACAAGGAGGTCTATCTTGGTGTTCGCTACGATGGTCATGACTTCGCCTCTCTAGGAAAAACCCGCCTAGCAGCAATGCGCTTTATCCCAGCACGCACACCTCGTATGCACACCTACACACTCTTCGTGCGCAATGGTCAGAACATAAATGTTATCTCCGCTGGTGCAGAAAAGGATTGCTACGAAGTAATTGCTGATGATGCCACCACAACTATAAACTATTCTGTCGGAGATCAGTTTACGCAGAAGAAGTGGCTATGGGTGCAGGGCTTTACGCCGAAGGTGATACGCCCCGAGGAGATGCTCGTCGTAGGTTATAAGCTCCAGACACGCACCGACTTCACGCGTGATGTGGCTATGTTCGACCCAACGCCTGTGACCGAGTGGAGCAGTCGTCACAACGTCCTCTCCTTTGATACACACTACTGGATGCCCGCAGACATTGATGGGTCACTACCTATAAATCGTGGCGCCCTTGCCATCGAGTTTATGATAGATGATGCAGAGCCTGGCGCACCTGTCTATGTGACGGGACCGATAGCTCGTGGCTTCCACCCAGCGCAGTGGCCCGTAGTCAAGGAGTATATCATCTATGCCGATGGCACCGAGATAGGGCGTACGCAGGACCTCAGCTACACAGTCACCAATGCGACGGGCAAGGAGTACAGCGTCAAGCCACTCTACGAGAATGGTCAGATCTCTGCTGTCGAAGCTCTGCCTACCGCACTGGATGCCGTCCGTGTCTACCCGACGATCTGCACGGATCATCTGACGATTCAGACGAATGGAGTGACAGGTAGCTACCAGCTCTACACGCTCGACGGCACTTGTCTCTCCGAAGGCGCACTGACAGACCGCTCCATCGACACCTCCTCGTGGGCAGTCGGCAGTTACCTCTTACAGGTGACCCTAGCAGATGGCACGACGACCCTCCACCGCATCGTCAAGCGATAAACAACCACAGAGCAATCAACCAAAGAAAGGGCACTCCTCATCAGGGGGTGCCTTTTTTTTGAGGGAAACAGCTCAAGAAGATTCATTTCATCACTTCTCTCTTGGCAGATTGCAATACACTCCCAAAAGCTTCCGAGGGAATCTGAAATATCCACGGAGGAAAAGAAAATTCTCTACCGAGGAGTCCAATAAAACTTCGGAAGAATCAAATGAAACTTCGGAAGAATCAAATGATAAGTCCGAAGAATTTGCCCATTTCTTCGGGAGGAAATCAAAAATATCCAGCGAGGAATTTGGAATTTCCTCCGGAGAGCATAAGACGAGCCAGCTCCTTATGATGCGTCAAGCCTGATGGTCAGGCGTCTTCTCTTGCTTGTTTGTATCTTTTCGAGTATCTTCGGGGTATCAAAGAAACTAGATTGTATTAATTATGAGACTTCGCACCACACTATGTATATTGTTTGCCACTTTACTATCTGTCACTATGACTATGGCACAGCAACCCGCCACATCTAGCCAAACTCTCTACAAGGAGCTACAGGAATTACAGAAGAAGCGTCTGCCGACGCAGACGCTCTCCTGCGCTGAGCGACTTGCCACTCAGGCTCTCCGTGAAGGCAATCTTTACTACACGATCGAGGCTCTAGAGGCGCACAAGACGGCTCTTCGCAGACTGGACTACAACCGTCTGCTGGAGCAGTTCCCCCTACTCCACACCGCTTGGCAAGAACGGGATAAATTGTCAGAGCAAGATCAGCGCTTCCTCGCTCTATACATAGCGAATCAGTATATCAGTCGGAGCTACAGTCAGCCCCTGAGGTCAGAGGGACTAAGCCTCACGACCCAAGAGCAAGACAGTGTCACGCCTCGCTACTGGAGCGATGCGGACTATATGAAAGCTATAGATCCGCTACTGGAGATAGCTTTCGCTCCCAGTGCTGAGCTCTACAAGGTGATGCCACGACAAGAGGCGAAGCAGCTACCCGATGCGCTTTACGCTGATCAATTTCCCAAAGAGGGTAACTATACACTTATAAGCCATCTGCTGAAGACACTTCCTCTCTTTCACTTGCAGAGGCTAGAGCAAAAGCTCGGACGCACACCCACCTGGTCGGCTCGGATCGGTGCGCTCCTGACGGAAGATCAACTCCAGCAAGCGGACGAGGGGGCTAGGCTCTACGCCCTTTACCAAGCGGTGACGCTCGAGGAGACAACCCGTGGCACAGCTTCCAGTACCGTAGCGAAGCGGCTAGAGGGCTTACTCCAGCAGAGCCAGCAGATGCACCTTGAGACGAAGGAGATTTACAAGCGACTCTT
Organism: uncultured Porphyromonas sp.; assembly: GCA_900538385.1. Classification (GTDB taxonomy): domain Bacteria; phylum Bacteroidota; class Bacteroidia; order Bacteroidales; family Porphyromonadaceae; genus Porphyromonas. Next base: position 57,858 of record UWSO01000006.1, on the reverse strand, counting down.
CCAATACTACCATAAAGGTGGCACAGACCCTCTGCGTGCTTACCACTTCATCACGCCTTACCTGGAGTGGCTTGACAAGCAGGGCAAGTACCTTGAATTCTGTAAGGGGATCCGCCGACAACTCTTTACCCCACATCTAAATATCTTCTTCCCTAACTTTATTTTAGCTGACCATCTAGGGTTTGTAGAGCTTCAAATGAGCAATGTGGAACGACTAGAGCTAAAGCTCTTTGCGCTTACGCCACAAGACGCTATCAAGGCGGAAGGACAAACTATTCCCGAGCAAGCTAAGCTCGTCTGGAGTCACACATATCAAGGGAAGCAAGGTTTGGAGGCGATGGTGCTACAGTGTGACTCGATAGAGATCCCCACCCTACCAACGGGACACTATCGCCTGCAAGCGGTCGCTCATCACACGACAGAGGCAAAACAAGTAGAGTATATAAAAAAGACCAATACAACTATCCACGACTGCACCATAAGCGACCTATGGACGCTGAACCTCGGCAACGGAAAGACTCAACTGCTGAATGCCCTCACAGGGCAAGCACAGACGGCGCCCATACAGCTGTGGAGCTATGGGGACAAGCGCTCAGGGTGGCACTCGAACTATAAGCCTACACTGGACAAGATTGGCAAGCGAACTCCCGACAAGCTCGGTATCTTTGCAACGCCTAGTCAGGCGAAGCGGGATCGTGCTGTGGCTTTACTCGTGGAGAGTGCAGACAATCGGTTGCTCTTACCCACTTGTGGCTACCAGTACAACTACCGTGGCAAGCGTGGCACTTTTCAGCTATCCAAGACGTTAAGCACGACGCTCCTACAGACTGATAGAAGTATCTACGAGCTGGGTGATGAGATTCAGCTTTACGCTGTCGCTTACCGAAGGGGCTACGACCCGAAGCAAGCGACGGTGCTGCCCAAGCTTGACCTGACCATCGAGCTACACTCGCCACAGGGCGACACGATCGACTCTATCATAGTCCAGACTGATCAGTGGGGACGTCTTCATACGACCCTCCAGCTGCCCAAAGAGGCGATGACGGGCGGCTACACCATTGAGGTCTCTTGTGATAGCGATCTAGATGATTTCGACGAATATGAGACGACCATTCATGTAGCGGAGTATAAGCGTCCGAGCTTTAAGGGTGCCTTGACCCTGCCCGAGGTGGCGATGAAGCTGGAAGACACGATCTCCGTTCGTGGCTCTGCAATGACTTACAGCGGCTATCCGCTCACAGAGGCATCTGTAACCTACAGCGTGACGGGAAGCTATAGAAACTGGTGGTTCGGTGAGGATGTTCCCGATCAATTACTCACCTCTGGCACGCTCCAGATCAATGAGCAGGATGGGAGCTTTGAGTTTCCGATTACCCTCTCAGACTTACGCACCGAGGCTATGCGTCAGAACCCGCAGCCTTGGAGCCTACACACCTACCATATAGAGGTAACCATCACGGCGCCTAGTGGCGAGACGCAGCGACTAGAGCGATCTATTTGGATCGGCTCGACACCTGTATCTATGGAGTACGAGGGGGCGGAGACCTTCTTCAAGGAGGGGGCAGAGACTTTTACCATTCGTGTGACCAACGATGACGAAGCTCCCATAGCCACGATGCTAGAGCTACGACTCACCTCGCTCGATGATACGACAAGCTCTTGGTCGGTGGAGGTCCCTGCCAACGAGAAGCAACACCTGCCCGCTGAGTGGCTTCGACTACCTTCGGGTTCTTACCGCTTGACTTACATTTATCACGATAAGACGGGCGAGACGCTAGAGGAAGAGCAAGAGATTGTCCTCTTTGCAGAGCGTGACAAGCATCTACCGATACAAAGCACGCTCTGGGCAGCTTCGCCCTCGGAGGAATATCCACGAGGTGGCGCACCTACGATATACTACGCCAGCAACGAGAGCGAGCAGTCGATCTACTACGTCATCAATACGGTAGATCAGCCCGCTATCTACGGACAGCTTCCCGCGCTCCCTGCCCAGCAGGTGGGTCGCTGGCAGCCGACGCTCCCCAAGAGTGTCGACCCCAAGGGGCAGATCCGCATAGAGCTGTACTGCGTACGCGACGGACGCTACACCTCTCAGAGCTTCGAGTATCGCTATACGGCTGACCAGCCGACCCTGCAACTCTCGTGGATCGAGATACCCGACAAGCTCCTCGCTGGCGAGACCCACACATGGCAAGCTCGCCTCACCTACAGCGATGGCACGCCGGCGCGTCGCATCCCCGTCATGGCGTGGATGTATGACGCTGCCTTGGAGAGCCTACGTTCGCACAGCATCGATCGCTTGGCTCAATACATACCGCTCTACCTTCATGATGTCAGTCCGAACCCTTGCTTTGGCTTCGATATGAAGGATTACTACCCGATGGCTTATGGCTATGGAGGAGGCGCTTATCCGGTGATGGCTCTTGCTAAGAGCGCCTCCATAGAGGGTGAAGTGATGGGGCTAGCTAATGATGAAGTCTTAGTGGAAGATATGAGCGAAAACAGACTAGCCGAGGTGGTGGTAACCAGCGTTGCACCTAATCTGCGGAAGGACTTCTCTCAGACCGCCTTCTTCCTAGCGGATCTCTACACCGATGACGAGGGCATTGTCACCTTTACGGGCAAGATGCCCGAAGCACTCTCCAGCTATCGCCTAGCGCTCTTTGGCTACGACAGCCGACTGACGGACTGCGCTGCGACGGCCGACATCAAGAGCTACCGCCAGCTGATGGTCGAGACGCTACAGCCACGCTTCCTCATGCAGGGAGACCAAGCTTACCTGACGGGGTCGATTCGCAACCTCACCGAAGAGGCTCTCAGTGGCGACCTCCGACTAGTGCTCTACGACGCTCTGGCGACGGACAGCACGGCGACACCACTTGCCGATGGCACACGAGAGCTAGCTCTCACCGTTCCCGCCAGTGGTGTGGCACCCTACGCCATCGCCCTGCCCGCTCTGCCAGATCTCTCGGCACTGCGGGTGCAGGTCTACTTCGTCAGCGACTCACTTAGCGATGGCGAGGAGTACGTCATCCCCGTACAGCCAGCGACGGTACGCACTGTCGAGAGTATCCCCTTCGCGTGGGACAAGCAGACGAGCTACTCCTACCCACTCAGCGAACTGCTCGGCAAAGCAAGCGATCCGTCAGCTTCGCTACACCTACAGCTCTGGAGCAATCCACGCTACTTCGCTCTGCAGCAACTGCCGATCCTCTTTAACAATGAGGAGCGAGACGCTATCAATACGGTTCTCCGCATCTACACTTTGACCCGTACGCAACAACTGCTACGCCAGCCAGAGATAGCACAGTGGGTTCAGGCACAAGCTCAGGCGACTGAGGGTGCCAACAAGTTGACCAGCAACCGTGAAACCACACTCCTACCGCTAGACGAGACTCCTTGGCGTGCTACCGAGCGATGGCTAGACGGTGCGCAGGAGCAGCTATGGACAATCTTCAAGGCACCCAATAAGCGCACCGCTACTAAGGACATAGCGCAACTGCGCAACCTACAGACCAGTTCGGGAGACTGGTCGTGGTACCCCGACATGCCAGGCTCCTCTTACCTCACGCCGCTCATCCTCGACTACCTCGCAGCTGTCAGTGAGCTAGAGCCAAACCATGAGATAACCTCCATGCTCACTCGTGGTTGGCAGGCTTACGACCGCAGCACGACCAAGCTGATGCAAGAGATGAAGAAGGAGCTAGCGAAGAGCAAGCGGAAACCCACCCTCCCCGCATGGGGTGCCGAGTGGCTCTACCTCTCCTACCGCTGGCGTGACGCTAAGGCTCTGCAAAAGGACCAGACCACGAAGGCTCTCATCGACTACCTCACGCCACTCCTCGTCAAAGAGGCGCAGCAGCTCCCCCTCTACGCCCTACCGCAAGCAGCCTACACGCTCTGCAAGCTGGGCAACCTGTCGCAAGCACGACAGCTCGCCGAGATCCTGCACGACCACCTATCCTACGAAGCGGCGCAAGGAGCCTTCTTTGCCAACACCCTCGTTGGTGGTTACTTCTGGCGAGACCGCTCTATGTCGCTACAGCGAGAGACTATCGAGCTCTTCGAGCTGCTAGGTCTCTACCCCGACACAGTACAGCAGATGCGTCGCTGGGCGATGGAGTACCTACGTACCAATCTGCGCGCCTCCAACCTAACGCAGCTAGAGCTACTGCTCACGCTCCTAGAGGACAACTCTGAGGAAACGGCTAAGCACGACCAGGTGACCATCTCCATACCTCTTGCCGATGGCACGACCGAGCGCATCGAGACCGACTCCTACTGCGGACTACAATACAAGCCTAGCCAACTAGACCGCACGGGTAGCATCGTCATCACGCACAGCGCCCCACAAGCGATCCTCTGGGGTGGCATCCTAAGCGTTGGCGATAAGCCACTTAGCGAAGTGTCCGAGCGACAAGGTGAACTGATGATCGAAAGCAAGACTTACGTTCGTGAAGAGATCAACGGTCAACTGCAAGAGCGACCCATTCAGTCTGGCGAGGAGCTCACCGTCGGGACTGTACTCATCACAAAGCTTCGCATCACCACCCGTCGTGACCTAGACTTCGTCACCATACGAGACATGCGCTCCGCATGCTGTGAGCCACTAGAGCAGCTCAGTCACTACGAGTGGCAGGGCGGTCTAGGATACTATGTCGAGGCGCGCCACTATGCGCAGATATACCATATTAATAGCCTACTTCGTGGCTCCTATGAGATCAGCTACGAGCAGAGCGTCGTGCGTCCAGGCACCTACCAGCGTGGTATCACGCAGGCGCAGTGCGCTTACGCCACCGAGTACTCCGCTCAGACCGCTATGCCAACCCCTTACACCGTAATAGCAAATGATTGACCCCATACAGATCATCGAGCGTTACTACCCTACCGACACGCTCGGCTACCGCATCCTACTGACTCACAGCAATCAGGTAGCCGAGCTTGCCCTTGAAGTTGTACGTCAGCACCCCGAGCTAGCATGCGATGAGCGGTTTGTCTACGAGGGAGCCATGCTCCACGACATCGGCATCTACCTCACCAACGCCCCCACGATCGGTTGCTATGGCACCGAGCCCTACTTACGGCACGGCTATCTTGGCGGCGAGCTACTACGCAAGCTAGGTCTGGAGCGGCATGCGCAGGTTGCCGAGCGCCACACCGGCACAGGATTAGATAGCGAGACCATCCGCGCTCGAGAGCTAGATCTCCCGACCGACCGCCTCTATATGCCCCAGAGCATCGAGGAGCGGGTCATCTGCTATGCCGACAAGTTTTACTCCAAGACCCAGCTAGAGCATCAGAAGCCCCTGGAGAAGGTTCGCGCCTCGCTCGCCAAGTATGGCACCGACTCCTTAGCCCGCTTTGACCAGATGCACGAGCAGTTTCAGGTGCCCAGTACATTAGTCTAAAGCACCTATCCATTATTCACCCCTCAAGACCCAAACCACAATGTTGATACACTCCGCCACCTTCGTACAGAGCAGCCCCTCAGTAAAGTCCTGCCCCCAAAGCACACTACCCGAGTACGCCTTCATCGGGCGCTCCAACGTGGGCAAATCCTCGCTCATCAATATGCTCACTGGGCACAAAGGGCTAGCGATGACCTCGCAAAAGCCTGGTAAGACGCAGCTCATCAACCACTTCCTCATCAATGAGTCGTGGCATCTCGTCGACCTGCCCGGCTACGGCTACGCACGTCGGAGCCTCGAGCAGCGAGAGCAGTTTCGCAAGCTGATCACCGAGTATGTCTCGAAACGTGAGGCCTTAGTCAATCTCTTCGTCCTCGTGGACATACGCCATGAGCCACAGCGCATCGACCTAGAGTTTATCAATGAGATGGGCGAAAAAGGCATCCCCTTCAGTATCGTCTTCACCAAAGCAGACAAGATCGGCAAGCAAGTACAGCGAGATGCTGTAGAGGCTTACCGATCTCGTCTACTAGAAGATTGGGAGGAGCTGCCGCCTCTCTTCGTGACCAGTGCGTCGACTGGCTTGGGGCGTGACGAACTCCTCGATTATATCGATCAGCTCAACCGTATGATAGCTGAGCTAGAGGGCTAAAACTCGAGCTCCAGTCCGATCATCAGGTGCTCGGGGGTGAAGGAAAGTCCGAAGCCATTCGAAGGCAGATTAGTCTCCTCACCGTGGAAGCTCTTGCGATAGCCTAGGAAGCCCAAGCGCATGCAGAGACACAATCCCTCCGCAAGGTCTAGGCAGGCGCCTGGACGCAAGCCCACTTCAAAGCCCTGGTGGCTACCAACCTTAGAGGTCTCGTAGCTGTACCCCACATTGCCGTCTACATAGAGATTGAATGGACCTCTATGCAGGTAGTAGTAGCGGACGAAGGGAGAGAGCGACACCTCGTGCTGTAGCACCTTCTCGCCAGCGACCTCGTGCGACTCCAGTCCATAGCCTGCGATGAGACCCACGGCCCACGTATCGTTTAGAAAGTAACCGAGCTCCGGATGAAACTCTAGCGACGTCTTTCCAGCATCGCTATCGATCCAGAAACCAGCGACACCACCCACGAACCACGATGCGTGGTGGTCGTGTTCATCCGTTGTAGTCTGTGCCTGTAGGGAGCCGCAGCTCCAGAAGAGGGCGAGTAGTAGCCCTGCAAAAAGAGGAAATAGTTTCTTCATGTTTAGTCGTATATGTGATTACTGGCGACAAAGTTCGGAATCTTTTAGAAGAAAAGCAATACCTACAAACCTTTAGTGCTGCTTTCCTGTAGGAGAAAACGGCTAATTCCTATTTTGAAATACTCGGAGATGATGAATTGTCTTAGACTCTCTCGGCAATTTCCCCAACTTGTCTGACTTCCTCCGAGAAAATTGAAAAATCCCTCGGAGGAAACGGGCAAATTCTTCCGAAGTTTCATTCGATTCCTCCGAAGTTTCATTCGATTCCTCCGAAGAATTTTTTATTTCCTCCGAGGAATTGGAATTTGGATTTGTATGCACAACGAGTTAGCTCTAGCCTCTGCCTCCCAGCACCTTAAAATAGGGATTAGCCCCTTTAGCGCTGCTTTCCTATAGCCGAGAACAGAAAAAGCGTCACCCCTGAGCTAACTCAAGAGTGACGCATGTGGATGAGACTATTGATCTATCAGTCTCTAGTGATCTTTACTAAGAGCTTACTTGCCGTAGCGAGCACGTAGCACCTGAATCATATCCTGACTCATGGTGTCGAGGTCGTAGTGTGGCTGCCAGTCCCACTCACGGCGAGCGCAGCTGTCATCGAGCGAGTTAGGCCATGACTCAGCGATAGCTTGGCGCAGTGGATCTACATCGTAGGTCATCTCGAAGTCGGGGATGATACGCTTGACAGCGGCTGCGATCTGGCTAGGCTCGAAGCTCATCGAGGCAATGTTGAAGGAGTTGCGATGTACCAGTCTCGTAGGATCAGCCTCCATGAGCTGCACCATAGCGTGCAGTGCGTCTGGCATATACATCATATCCATATAGGTACCCTCCTTGATGGGGCAGACGAACTTGCCCTCCTTGACGGCTGCGTAGTAGATCTCTACGGCATAGTCCGTGGTACCACCGCCAGGTAGCGTCACATTGGAGATAAGCCCTGGGAAGCGCACCGAGCGGGTGTCTACGCCAAAGCGCTTGTGGTAGTAATCGCTGAGGAGCTCACCAGCCACCTTGGTTACACCATACATAGTCTTGGGGCGCTGGATCGTGTCCTGAGGCGTTTTGTCTTTTGGCGTCTCATCGCCAAAGGCTCCAATAGAGCTGGGGGTGAAGACGGCACAACCTTTCTCACGAGCTATCTCTAGCACGTTAAAGAGGCCACCTAGTCCGATGTGCCACGCAAGCTGAGGCTTGGCCTCTGCCGTAGCACTCAGGAGAGCTGCTAGGTTATAGATGGTATCGATCTTGTACTTGTCGACGATGGCTGCTAGCTGAGCTGAGTCGGTGATGTCGGCAAGCTCTGCGGGACCACTCTCGAGGAGCTCGCCCTTAGGAGGCATTGCAGCGATGTAACCGGCTACGACTGAGCCATTCTGGTACTCACGACGTAGTTTCATTGTCAGCTCGGAACCTATCTGACCGGTCGAGCCAATGATCAATATATTCTTCATGTCTTTATATAGTTGAGCTTGTTTTGCTGTGCAAAGGTACCTAAAATGAGATGATCCAGAGCTTTTAGTCTGTGACTAGATTGCGGTGACGCTTGCGCTTGATATGCCTGACGATGTAGATCGTCAGCAGGAGTAGCACTATCGCCAATATGGAGTAGCCGATGATGTGGCTGTACTCGCTCGCCTTAGCGACCACCTGCTCCTTCGTCTCAATGCCAGGGACACGCGAGAGGAGGACGCCAATGAGCGCAAGGATCGCATTCCAGGCGCCAGCACCTAGAGCCGTATAGCCCACAAAAGCGCCGAGTGGCATGCGGGCTAAACCAGCGGGAATGGAAATGAGCTGACGAATGCCAGGCACCAGACGACCTACGAAAGTGGAGACAGCCCCCTTGCGAACGAAGTAGTCATTGGCGCGGTCGAGCTTCTCTGGACTCAGCAGGAGCATACGCCCTACTCTACTACCAGCAAAGCGGTAGACGATAGGACGCCCGAGCCACATGGCTAAGTAATAGTTGATGAGTGCCCCAACGATGGCACCACTGGTGGCAAAGAAGAGCACACCGACGACGCTCATCTGCTCACTTGCGGCTGCCAAAAAGGCTGCAGGTGGCACAACCACCTCACTGGGAAAGGGGATAAACGAACTCTCGATGGTCATCAAGAGGAAGACCGTCCAGTAGTTCAGATGGTCAAAGAACCAGAGCGTCAGCTGTTCCAGCATACTTTTCTAAGCGGGGGAAGCTCTCTAGCGACGCTCCTTGAGTGATACCGTGCGGTTGAAGACTAGCGCATCGGGACGGCTGTCAGGATCGACCGTAAAGTAGCCGACTCTCTGGAACTGCAAGTGGTCTCCCACATGAGCGTCTCGTAGGCACTCCTCGACATAAGCGTGCTGCACGATGAGCGAATCGGGGTTGAGGTGGTCCTTGAGCTCCTCAGCAGGTACACCTGAGGGGTCTTCCTCTAGGAAGAGTCGGTCGTAGAGACGTACCTCAGCATCTAGCGCATAGGCCGTAGAGACCCAGTGTATGGTAGCCTTGACTTTGCGATTGCTACCCTCCATGCCTGTTTTGCTGTCGAGGTAAACTTCGGCGAGGACGGCAGTGACATTGCCCTCAGCATCCTTTTCGCAGCCAGTACACTTGATGATGTAGCCACCACGTAGGCGCACGTCCAAGCCTCCAGGCGTAAGACGATAATACTTCTTAGGAGCCTCCTCCATAAAGTCGCTCCGATCGATCCATAGCTCACGCGTAAGGTGCTGGATATGCGTACCCTCCGATAGATCTTCAGGGTTATTGACCATCTCTAGCGCTTCGTCGTGACCCTCTAGTAGGTTAGTCAGGATGAGCTTGACAGGATCTAGGACAGCCGAGACACGTGCTGCGTGCTTGTTAAGATCGTTGCGCACGGCATGCTCTAGGAGCGAGAGATCTATGGTGCCCTCATAGCGAGTGTAGCCGATCATGCTGACGAAGTCACGGATCGACTGTGGCGTGTAGCCTCTACGACGCAGACCGCAGAGGGTCGGCATGCGTGGGTCATCCCAGCCAGTGACTAGCCCCTGCTGCACGAGGCTGAGGAGCTTGCGCTTGCTCATCATCGTGTAGGTGAGGTTGAGGCGATTGAACTCAAACTGATACGGTCTGTAAGTGGTGCCCTCGGGCATCAGGAGCTCCACAAGGTAGTTATAGAGCGGACGATGCGGTACGAACTCCAAAGTACAGATCGAGTGGGTCACACCCTCGAAGTAGTCGCTCTGTCCATGCGCAAAGTCGTACATAGGATAGACCTGCCACTCTGTACCAGTGCGGTGATGCGGACGCTTGATGATGCGGTAGATGATCGGGTCGCGGAAGTGCATATCGTCCGAAGCCATATCGATCTTAGCACGGAGCGTCATAGCACCCTCGGGAAATTCGCCCGCATTCATACGATGGAAGAGATCCAAGCTCTCCTCAGCGGGACGATCACGGTAAGGGCTATTGATACCAGGGGTCGTGGGCGTCCCCTTCTGCTGGGCAATCTCCTCAGCACTCTGCTCGTCTACGTAAGCATGTCCTGTCATGATAAGACGCTCAGCAAAGGCGTAAAGCTGTGGAAAGTAGTCCGAAGCGTAGCACTCCTTACCCCACTCGAAGCCGAGCCAGTGGATGTCCTCACGGATAGCGTCCACGTACTCCACATCCTCTTTGATCGGGTTGGTATCGTCAAAGCGTAGATTGCACACGCCCCCATACTTCTGCGCAATGCCAAAGTCAATGCAGATAGCCTTAGCGTGACCTATGTGTAAGTAGCCATTAGGCTCTGGTGGGAAGCGTGTCTGCACACGTCCATCGTACTTACCGCTCTGGATGTCTGCTACGACAACCTGCTCTATAAAGTTTAGTCCCGTGCTCTCTGCGCCATTGCTTGTAGCATCCTCTAGTGGAGTCTTGTTCATTGCATCTATATCTTATCGGAGACCCTTACGCCGTGTAGCAGCCTCCCTCGGTTATCTATTTGGATACAAAGGTAGATAAAAAAAGCACGCTACTCTACGTCGCTGGAGGTACGCCCCGCTAAGGTGAAGCTGAAGCCGTAACGATAGCGGTGAGCGCCGTCGCTCTTGCGGATCATCTCTTGCGTTTGCTCCCACTGCTTGACCCAGAGTGGACGTACCTCTTCGCTCTCCTCCTCGATACCATCGTGAGGCATCTCCACTAGAGCGACCTCGACCTGCTCATCAGGAGCTATCTCCGTCCGTAGGATATACTGTATCAAGCTCATAGCGAGCATATCGAGCCATAGCTCTTTTGGCACCTCCACGGGCAAGCCCTCGAGCCTTTGCGCCAAGCTGGGGTCTGTCACGATGAGTGTCAGGTAGCCCTCACGCACCTCCTCTACGGGTATACCCAGAGGGTACTGCAGCGACACCTCCATACAAAAGTCCTCGTCTGCCACTAGCTCGGCAAGACGTAGCGAAAGCGCCTCAAAGAGGGCATCCGCCTGGCTATCCGTATAGAGAATCTGTGGATAAGCACCCTCGAAGGGCAGCTGCTCGTAGAGCGTGCGCCACGGGTAATAAGGGAGGAAGTGACCCACGGGAGCCGTGGGCATATAGATATTATGTGAACCAAAGTGATGTGGCTCAGCTAGCTCTTCCGTTATCTTCGTCTGATCTGTCATAGTTCTGTCTGTTTTTCAGTCATTAATCGGTTGTGCGGACTTACCCTCTTGTGGCTTGAGTCCACGCTCGGCAGCCTCCTTGAGCAGAAGCTCACGAGCGGGCTCATATTCATTGGGTATCTCACCGTCGAGAATAGCATTCTTGATCCGCTCCTTAAGCGTTCCCACGATCTGCGAGGGCGGAATGCCAAAGAGACGCATGATCTCGTCACCATCGATCGGAGGAGCGAAGTTGCGAATGCGATCCTTCTCCTCCACCTCTTGAAGCTTGCGTCGTATCAGCTGATAGTTGTCCAGGACCTGCTGTACGCGCTTCGGGTTCTTGCTCGTCACGTCGCTCTCCACCAGCGTCATCAAGTCCTCTATATCATCGCCCGCATCAAAGAGCAGACGACGTATCGCCGAGTCGGTCACCCCCTCATCGACGAGCGAAGAGGGACGCATGTGCAGGTCAACCAGCTTGGCGACATACTGCATGTGGCTGTCGAGCGGGAGCTTAAGGCGGCGAAACATACGCGGCACCATCTTAGCTCCTATATAGTTATGGTTGTGAAAGGTCCACCCCTGCTGCGCATCCCAGCGCTTAGTCTTAGGCTTCGCAATGTCGTGCAGCAAGGCCGCCCAGCGAAGGTAGAGATTGTCACTCTTTGCCGCCAATTGGTCGACTACTTGATAGGTGTGCGCTAGATTATCCTTGTGCCCCACCCCAACGACCGTCTCTGTGCCACGCAGTAGCTGCACCTCGGGGAGGATAATCTCCAGTAGCCCCGTCTGCTCCATCAGGGAGAGCCCCACACTGGGACGCGGTGAGAGCATGATCTTGTTGAGCTCCACGATGATACGCTCCGCAGAGACTATCTTAATGCGCTCTCGAAGCTTCACAATAGCGTCAAAGACCGCATCATCAATGAAGAAGCCCAGCTGCGAGGCAAAACGCACCGCACGCATCATCCGCAGCGGATCATCATCGAAGGTGACCTGCGGATCGACTGGCGTGCGGATCATATAGTCCTGCAGATCCTCCAGCCCGTAGAAGGGATCTACCAGCTCGCCATAGGTACGTTCGTTGAGCGAGATAGCCATCGCATTGATCGTGAAGTCTCGCCGCTCCTGATCATCTTCGAGCGTGCCATCCTCGACGATCGGCTTGCGACTATCCCGCTGGTAGCTCTCACGACGCGCTCCGACGAACTCTACCTCCACGCCCTTGTAGCGCAGCTGCGCCGTACCAAAGTTAGCAAAGAGATGCACCTGGCACTTGGGTCCTATCTCCCGAGCCACCGCTTTAGCTAAGGCTATCCCACTACCGACGCAGACGATGTCTATATCATTGCTAGGACGCTGCAAGAAAAGGTCACGTACCCATCCACCGACCACATAGGTCTCCAGATCGAGCGTATCAGCCACACGCCCCACCAGCGCAAAGATCGGATGGCGCAAGTAGGTGCTGTAGTCAGCGTAAGGGTCAAAGGGTATCGGCATATCTATCTCCTCTATATGATAAACGAAGGCTGTCGCACAAGTGCCATAGCCTCAGATGAAGCGTTACAAAGGTAATACAAATTAGAGAGTGTAGCTGGGGAATAATCTCAAAAATGTTGCCACGTCAATAATTATACTTACATTTGCACCCAGCAAACGGAGGAAAGCATCGACGGCTATGGCACACATTAAGAATTTAGATAGTCGCCCTCTCTCGCCCGCTATACAATGACGACAAATATCGCCGTGACAATAGGTGGCAGTACGGTAGCAAATCAGACAGTTTGAGATCTGTATCACATGCGTGTGATGTCTCTCTCCCCCAATGCTTCACTAATTATTTTCCCTTTTTCCCTTTTCCCTTTTTATGACCCTATATTTAGGCAACTTGAGCTACCGAGTTCGTGAGAACGACTTGGAGCAACTACTCGGCGAGTTTGGAGAGGTCTCCAACGCTCGCGTCGTCATGGATCGCGCCACTGGGCGTTCACGCGGGTTCGGCTTTGCCGACATGGCAGACGAGGATGCTCGTCGTGCTATCGAGGCTCTTAGCGAGCAGGAGTTTGAGGGACGTCGTCTCCTCATTCGTGAGGCTGAGGATCGTCCTCGTCGCGAAAGACACGCTTAAAAGAGCATTCTGAGCAAAGTCGAGCCGTTGTGAAGCGAGACTAAACGTCTCCACCTCACGATACGGCATGGTCTAATCCAATCCCATCAAAGAGGAGCTACCACCCACCGGGCGATAGCTCCTCTTTTTGCGTATCTATAATAGGTTTACTTGATAGAAGCCTGATAGACATCATCGACCGACTTATCGATCGTAGCGTTGAACTCCTCATCGCTCTGCTGTGCCGTCAAGCCCTCAGCGAGTGCACGAGAGAAGGATGCGATCACACCCTTGTTGCGAGCGAGTAGCTCATTAGCCTGCTCACGGCTATAACCACCCGATAGAGCTACTACACGAAGCATGTTAGGATGCTCGATGACCTCCTTGTAGAGATTGTCCTCGGTAGGAAGGGTGATCTTGAGCATAACAGGACGATCCAGCTTGTCTAGGTGTGCTAGCAGCTCACGCTTGAGGATCTGCTCAGCCTCAGCCTTGTCGGGGCAGTGGATGTCCACCTCAGGCTCTAGGATAGGCACGAGATCATGAGCTAGGATCTGCTTACCCCACTCAAACTGTTGATCGACAATAGCCTTGATACCCTTCTCATTAGCCTCCTTGATGACGCTACGCATCTTGGTGCCGAAGATATGGTACTTGGTAGCATCCTTGAGCAGATCATCGAGTCCTGGGAATGGCTTCATCAGCTGTACACCATCCTGCAGCTCCTGCAGACCCTTATCGACCTTGAGGAAGGGGACGATGTGCAGCTTCTCCCAGAGATAGTCTGCCGTATTCATGCCGTCGATCTGACCACGCATCGTGCGCTCGAAGAGGATCACACCCACGAGCTTGCCCGTAGCAAAGGCGGGGCTCTTGATCATACGTGTACGCATCTGGTGGATCAGGTCAAACATCTCATCCTCATTCTTCCAGGCATCCTCAGTTAGGCCGTAAGCCTTCAGAGCCTTGGGCGTTGAGCCACCACTCTGGTCGAGAGCTCCGACGAAGCCACGACCGCTTTTCATCTGTTCTAATTGCTTCTGATTCATATTGTGTAAAAAGTAAGTTAGACGCTTATCAATCACTTGGCTCTTCTCTAGTAAAGAAGTTCGAGACGCACATCATCCGCCACACGTCTCTGCCGTAAGCTCCTCAAAGGTAATAAAAATAAGTCACATAGCCCAATCACGCGCCACTGCTCACAACTCAAGTGATCCGATGAAACGTGCAACAATTTTGTAGGGACGCTCGGTAGTGTCGAGTCGGAGGGCGTCCGTCCCCGTTAAAACCACGACGCTGTAACTTTTGACACAACGGACGCCCTCCCGCTAGACACTCTCGTGCGTCCCTACATCATCGTTACACGTCACGAGCATCCGTAGTATCAAAGCGAGACGAGTAACGATTTGACGGGCGAAGCGGAGACGACTCCTGTAGGGACGCTCGGTCTGAGCGTCCGTCCCCGTTAAAACCACGACGCTGTAACCTTTGACACAACGGACGCCCTCCCGCTAGACACTCTCGTGCGTCCCTACAAAGGGTTACACGTATCGCTTTGACACAAACTTGTGAGCGTTGTGGAGTTGAAGGCTCTACGGAAGAGGACCCATATATAAGACAAAGTCTGGACTTGACACGTGGTCAAGCCCAGACTTTGTTTTTCAGCCACACTACTACCGTGTGAGTGGCTATATCCTTTGACGAAGCTTTAGCGGACGATCACCTTGGAGGTGTAGACACGTAGATCGCTAAAGATGCGGATGATGTAGGTGCCTGGTAGGAGGCGTGTACCTACATTCGTTGTGACGAGTGCACCAGACATGTCGTATAGCTCGAAGGCATCGACACGACCTAGGATGCTTAGGTAGCCACCCTCAGCCGTTACGACTGGAGCCTCTGCTGGAGCTACTAGCTCGTTGGCGAGACCAAAGCCTAGAGGAGCTGTCTCGGCAGTGTGTACTGCACGGTTGCTCTTGTTGGGCTGCTTGATGCTGGGGTGAACGATAGCAACTACATTGCACTGACCACCATTCCAAGTAGACTTGAGGGTGCCCCGTAGCTTGACAGAGAATGTGCCGTCGGCCTCGACCTTGAGCTTGTCACCTGTAGGAGCCGTGAGGAAGAGACGAGGTACAGCTTGATGCTTGTAACCTTTACCTGCTCCTCCCTGATTTCTAGCGGGGATATTGTCCTCCGTTACAATGACTGTCAGGTAGAGATCCTCTGGGTCGAAGCAGTTCTTGAGCGCTACACCACTGACAACTGCCTCCAGTGTACCATCAGAGATGGTCTGATCGATGCGCTCGATCTTAACGCCCTGCTTATCGTTCTTCATCTTGGTAGCCCATTCTTTGGGATCATATAAAGCAGCGTGCTGTACGAGTGCGCTCTCCTTGGGGAGGTAGGTACGGTTGATAGACATAGCAGGAGCATAAGACTTACCATCTGGGAAGAAGTAGCCGTAGAGCTTCTCACTCTCAGGGATTGTTAGGAAGTCTGTACCATAGCCTGAGTGATACATAATGTAGCTGACGCGTAGTCCTGCAGCTTTAAGCTTGTCGATGTCAGCCTGAACGTAGCGGTCCGCACCAGGGCAGTTACCACACTTCTCTGAGGTAAACCTCTCTAGGATGACCGTCTCACGATCAATCAAGGCAGAGAAGTCACCGACCTTATAGGGAAGGTTTACACGGTTAGTTGCATAGGCGTTCTTCTGACCATTGACCTTAGCGACGGCAAAGTGTACCGTACCCATCCCCTCTGCCTCAGCGGGGATCTCAAAGGTGTACTCACCTGTCTTACTTGAAGCTAGTGCTGTAGTTAGGGTTTGAGAGAGCGTCTTGACCTCGCCTGTACCAAACTGATAGGTGAGATCTAATGAGGTGATCTCGTTCATACCGATGTTGCGGAGAGAGAGCTTGGTAGGACGCTTTTCGCCTTTTGTGACCATATTGAAGTTTCCATCAGCAGCTGTTAGATAGGCTAGGTTCTGTAGCTTGCTCTCATCTTTGAGCGATACGAAGATACAAGCGGATCCAAAACCTAAGCCCTTGACTTTTAAGAAGCCAAATGTCTTGTTCGTGCTGCTTGCCGTAGGGTAGGGCTCTGTACCAGCAGCTGCATATAGAGCCTCATCAATCTCAACAGTTCCATCAAATGGGATGACATATGGATCTTTCTCGCCTTTACCTACAGCCTTGGTGGCAAAGCCTACTAGATAGCGCTTACCCGCCTCGGTAGCAAAGGGTGTGGAGAGAGTGATCTGATTGTCTCCCTTGACGATCTCACACTTTTGGTTGTAGAGGGTGGTCTTACCATCCTCTGAAAGGATCAGAACGTAGGCGACCTTGTCCGCCTTAACTGCGGGGAAAGATATCTTCTCAATCTTATTAGCACCTACCTCAGGAAGTAAGATGTAACAAGAGAGATAGAGGTTTGTTTTGCCAACACCTAGAAACGACAGGTTTTCAACATATCGGTCAGCATAGCCGAAGCCTGGCAAAGTTTCGCCAGCTCGTAGGGATGTACCTGCGCTAGCGGCTTGCAGACGAGGTGTTACGGGCTCCTGAGCCGTGCTCATCGTGACGGTCATGAGGAGCGTGAGGAGTAAACTCCAAAGGGTAGCAGTTTGTTTCATGATAGATTATGTAATCTGTTTGTTGTATGTCACTAATGGATCGTTATGCCCTTGTGCGAAGCTTAAGAGGCAGACATAAGGAAACTGAAGAAGATCCTCTCCCCGTCTGCTTGTACACTCAAGAGATCATTACGGTGGCAAATATAGTATTTTCTATCGAAACCTCCTCGTGGAGAAATTCCAAATTTCCACGGAGCTATTTTTCATTTTCCAGGGAGGAATGGGAAAATTCTTCGGACTTATCAGATGATTCTTCCGAAGTTTCATTTGATTCTTCCGAAGTATTTTTCTTTCCTCCCGAGGAAATTTAAATTCCCTCGGGAGCTATTTGGGAAATTCCTCCGAGGAATCGAATTGTGTCGGAGTCATCAGAACGATCAGAGGAATCGGAACGTGCACTATATTCAGGAGAGGACAACGATCTGGGACGTGCACTCCTACAAGCCTGTTATCCGTCGGCAGATTGAGCAGACTTGTAATGAGATTTGCGGAAGGGAGGATTATTGGATAGTTATATTGTCTAATAGTGTTACCTTTGTGAGGCGAGGGCGGGGAGGGACGACTGCTATTGCGTTTCAGCAGGATGTAGCCCCTTCGCTTTGCGCAACGGTTGAACGTGTCATAGAGAGATAATCTAAAGAGATGCAGTACCCATTATTGTCGGAGTATGTCAGTGCGATCACGCATGCGAGTGAAAACCTAGACCAGTTGAAGCATCTAGAGGTGGTGCAGGACGAGCATGGTGAACCGTACCGCAGTAGCGGAGCCTTTGCCGTGGTCTTTAAGATGCGCGATACTCGCACGGGACAGCTCTATGCGCTCAAATGCTTTACCGAGGAGCAGGAGGGACGAGCAGAGGCTTATCGCAAGATCGAGGAGGAGCTGGAGGTGGCTGGCACGACCTACCTCACCTCGATGCGCTACTACGAGCGTGAACTCTTTGTAGATAGCAGTGTGAGTAGCGAGTCGGAGTTCCCTGTACTACTGATGGATTGGGTCGAGGGGAGTACGATGGAGCTGTACATTCGTGAGCATTATCGGGACTCGTACGCTATGGAGATGCTCTGCTACCGCTTCTGCCGACTAGCAGCTTACCTGCGCAGTCAGCCCTTTGCCCATGGCGATGTGAAGCCCGACAATATTATGGTCTCCGACACGGGTACGCTCACGCTGATTGACTATGATGGGATGTTTGTACCCAGTATGCAGGGTGAAAGTTCGCCAACGCTAGGCACGGAGGAGTTTCGTCATCCGCTTCGCACCCCTGAGCTATTTGACGCTACGATCGATGACTTTGCGCTAGCCTCCATTGCGCTCTCGCTACGAGCCATCGCTTTGGACTCGCAGTTGCTCGACCTGTATGGAGCTCCCGACCGTCTCCTCTTCAGTGCCAGCGACTACCGCGACTTAGCACAGAGCAAGGTGATGCAAGCGATCTGGAAGCTTGTCGGGGACAAGGATCTCTGCAAACTTGTGGGGCTCTTCGTCTTAGCGCACGCAGAGCAAAGCCTCGCCAGCACCTCCTTCCAGCTCTTCTCCACAACCCGCCCCGAGAAGCCCGTCGTCGTGCCACTCTCCACCAAAGTCACGAAAGAAGACCTCGCCGAAGCCTACACCGACGAGTATGGCGTCAAGTTCAGTCCCGACCGCAAGCGCCTACTATGGGCCCCTAGAGATCTAGTCTCCTATACGATACCAGATACTGTCACAACCATCTGTGATCGTGCATTCTATTGGTGCCACGGTCTTACCTCATTAACAATTCCCAACTCTGTCACCTCCATTGGTAATGAGACATTCGATTTATGTCAGAAACTTACCTCGTTGACGATTCCCAACTCTGTCACCTCCATTGGCGACGGTGCATTTTATGGTTGCTCTCGTCTTACCTCGTTGACGATTCCTAACTCTGTCAGCTCCATTGGAGATGGGGCATTCTATGACTGCTCCAGTCTTACCTCGTTGACGATTCCCAACTCTGTCACCTCCATTGGAGATGGGGCATTCTATGACTGCTCCAGTCTTACCTCGTTGACGATTCCCAACTCTGTTACCTCCATCGGAAATAGGGCATTTAAGAAATGCTCGAGTCTTACTTCGTTAACGATTCCCGAATCTGTCACCTCCATTGGCGACAGTGCATTTGAGAATTGCGAAAATCTCACCTCGTTGACGATTCCCGACTCTGTAACCTCCATTGGAGACAGCGCATTTGCTGGTTGCTCTAATCTTACATCGTTGACGATTCCCAACTCTCTTACGATGATTGGAGCTAATCCATTTGGAGGGCTAACTCTTCAGTTGGATAATCAATCTCCATACTTTTATGAGGAGGACAATGTACTCTTTACAGCTGACAAGAAGCAACTCTTAGCCTATTGTTCTACCCAAACTTCTTATAGCATACCCGACTCTGTCACCTCCATTGGAGACTGTGCATTTAGCTCTTGCTCTAGTCTTATCACGTTGACAATTCCCGACTCTGTCACCTCCATTGGAGACTATGCATTCGATAATTGCAAGAGTCTTACCTCGTTGACGATTACTGACTCTGTCTCCTCCATTGGAAAATGGAGGTTCTGTGGGTGCGAGAGTCTTACCTCGTTGACGATTCCCAACTCTGTCACGGCCATTGGTTACAGTGCATTTGCGAATTGTTCTAGTCTTATCTCGTTGACGATTCCTGACTCTGTCACCACCATTGGAGACAGAGCATTTGCGAGTTGCTCTAGTCTCACCACACTGACGATTCCTGACTCTGTCACCACCATTGGAGATTATGCATTCAATGAGTGTCATAGTCTTACCTCGTTGACGATTCCCAACTCTGTTACCTCCATTGGAGACATTGCATTTGAGGGTTGCTCCAGCCTTACCTCGCTGACGATTCCCAACTCGGTAACAACGATTGGACCTAACCCATTTATAAGGCTAACTATTCTGTTAGACAATCAATCTCCACACTTTTATGTGAAGGATAATATCCTTTTTACAGCTGATAAAAGTCAACTTATAGCCTACTGTTCCAGCCAAACTTCTTATAGCATTCCCAACTCTGTTACATCCATAGGAAATCTTGCATTCTGTGAGTGTCATAGTCTTACCTCGTTGACTATTCCAGACTCTGTCACCTCCATTGGAGACATGGCATTTTATGGTTGCTCTAGTCTTACCTCGTTGACTATTCCAGACTCTGTGACCTCTATGGGACGAGGAGCATTGTATGGATGCGATAATCTAAATCAGTCCACTAGAGAGGAGATGAGAGATAGATTTGGGGGACTAATCTTTTGGGAGTGTTAACCAACGGATTACAGTGACATGATTATTGTAGCGAATAGGCGCAGGAAGCAGGAGAAGCTACTGCAGGAGTACCCAGGGGCGATTATCGTAGACATAACGAGCAAGGCGAAGGAGCCGTTGGTGAAGCTGAGTCCGTTTTATCCACATGGGGGGATCCCGATACCCTTCTCATCGCCTGCCACGGGTGCCTCGGTAGAGGGAATTTGGCAGGGACTCAAGGTCTTTGAGTCGGTCGGCATAGACCGTGAGGTGATCCAGAAGAAGTCTATGAAGGGGCTGAAGCGGAGCGTGCGTCGCTTCGGGCCGCCACGGGGGCATCAGCGTGGGCTGAACAGCTCGGAGCTACTCGACTACATGACAGCTCGGCGTGAGATCTACCTACCGACCTATCGCTGGGTACTAGAGCATAAGGTACTATGGATCATAGAGCGCCTGCGGGCTGCTGATCGTGCTGGCAAGACAATCATCTTACTAGACTATAATAGTAGTACCGATGTGGACGACCCGAAGAAGCCGCTCTCGCATGCTTACCTTGTGAAGGCTTATGCTGAGGGACTCTACCCCTACGAGGATGCTATCGGCCTGAAGGAGCCTGTCTCTCAGAGATCTGTAGAGCAGGTAGTGCCTAGCGATGGAGAGCGGGGTATCATACAGACGACACTTTTTGGAGAGGAGCTATAACCTAGAAGAATATAAGAGACTATGAATAAGAGAGCAAACTGGCAAGAATTTAAGGCGGTGCTGGATAGCCACGGCATTACGAAGCTATACCACTTTACAGATCGAGATAATCTAGAGCAGATCATACAGCATGGGGGACTCTACTCATGGCAAGACTGCGAGGAGCGAGGGATACAGATCCCGAAGCCTGGAGGTGGTGGCCCTGGCTCCCTATCCTGGTCACTAGATCAGCGTAGTGGGCTGGAGCGCTATGTGCGTGTGAGCTTTACTAAGGAGCATCCGATGATGTATGTGGCAATGAATGACGGACGTATCTCTAACCCAGTAGTGCTGGAGATAGACCCTGAGGTAATCTATGACACGAATAGCCTATATGCTGATCGCAATGCTACGAGTAATGGGGTGCAGTGTGGAGGAGATCTGAGTAACTTCAAGCAGATTCACTTCACGTCGGTCAAGGCACGAAAGCACTTCGATCTAGATGCTGACGAGCAGCCATACTATCAGGCAGAGGTGTTGGTGAAGAACTTCATCCCGCTACAGTACATCACCAATATCTCTAACTTTGGCATCCCAATCCCCTCACAGCCTACACAGCTTCAGAGCAAGAATGCCTACACAGCTCGCATCACACGTGAGCACCCCTCTGCCTTTATATTCCTAGTGGATCATAGCGTCTCTATGCGTAACATTACTACCCTCAACGGGGAGCGTATGACCCTCTCGGAGGCTGTGGCTCGCATTGTCAATAATCAGATTGATGAGTTGGTAGAGCGTTGCGTACGTGCTAGCGAGACGCGTCATTACTTTGACATAGCTGTCGTGGGCTATGGCGAGGAGGCTTACAGTGGTTGGAATGGGGCCTTGGCTGGTCGGGGCTTTGTGACTCCTGAGGAGATCCGATTTAATGAATACAAGAAAATCAAGGTCAAGGAGCAGGTGCGGACTAGAGCTGGTGTGAAGGAGATCGAAGTCGAGAAGAAGCAGTGGATGGAGGCTCGTCATGATGGCCACTGGACGCATATGGACAAGGCATTTAAGCATGCTGAGGGGCTGCTAGACGACTGGCTCTCTCGCCATCAGACGCAGGACTGCTATCCTCCTATTGTCATCAATATAACGGACGGCGAGTACAATGGAGCTTCTCGTGACGAGATGCAGCAGCTAGCCAATCAGCTGAAGTCGAAGTTTACGAATGATGGCAATGTGCTCCTCTTCAACATCCATATTGTCTCTGGAGAGATGGAGGCGGTGCTATTCCCTGCGACTATCGAAGAGATGCGTGGCAATGGGTATGGAGAGTCACTCTTTGAAATGTCTAGCTTGCTACCTCTAAACTACAATGAGCAGATTCGTATGCTCTTTCACGATAGAGATCAAGACATACGCTATCGTGCAATGGGTGTAAATGCAGGTATGGAGCAACTGGTGAAAATGATGAAGATAGGCACGCTGTCAAGTGCCTTGGTACAGCAATCTATATGAATAGAGAGAGACAGATAAGACGTAAGAGGCGCACAAGGCTACGTAGACGAGCACGACGCAAAGCATCCCTTGCACAGCCCACTAAGATGACTAAGCTTAACTATCGTCTGGTCTCAATAGCTAAACCTGGCGAAGAGACTCCTAATGAGGACTCCGTCTATGTAGATGCCTCCTGCCTAGCACTATCTGATGGTGCTGGCGGGTGTGGACTCTATGCTGATAGGTGGTCTCACTATCTTGTGAGCCGGCTGGACAAGCAGACTCCGCTCATGGGCTATGAGGCTTTAGATAGTTGGGTGGAGCAGATCTGGCAGCCATTTTACAACGACTGTGAGGCTATGGCAAAGGAGGGGGATGCGATGCTCCTGAATAAGTTTTACAGTGAGGGGTCTTGTGCTACGCTGGTGGCGGCTTGGATCGGTGATAATGAAAAGTGCCGATGGATAGCCTACGGAGATAGTGCCCTCTTTCACTACAATAGAGCTACCGGTGAGCTATGGCACTCCTTTACGAGTGTCGCAGACTTCGACAATCCGCCCCACTTGATAAGCTGCAAGGACCCGTTGACGCCCGCAGGCTTTAGCGAGGGAAGTCTAGCGCTTACGGAGAGCAGTGTGCTATTTGCTGCAAGTGATGCACTCTCTTGCTTTGTCCTCATGATGTATCAAGTCTCTAGATGGGCGGAGTATGCGGACGAACTGGAAGCACTGATAGCCGAGCATAGCTCTGCTAGCCATAGGGTACAACTGGCTCGAGCGATGAAGTTTGACTTCTACGAAGATGTCCTAAAGCGGCTGATCGATAGCACTTCTAATGCGGAGACCTTTGCTCAGCAGATGCACGCTTGGCTCGATGCGGGTCTACTGGAGCTAGATGACTACACGGTCGCTTTTCTCAAGGTGTAGCGAGGTGCATACGATACCTCTGAATAGAATAAAGTATACCCCAATCCCAGATTTACGGAATTGAGGGGGGGCGTCACGCTAATCGCTTCATTTTGTATCTTTGCATGCGTGGAGGCTGTCGAGCCTCTCGGTGACGTATCATGGATATGACAGTAGGTCGGCTTGTCGCTGTCGCAAGAGGGTTAGAGCCTCGGCTCCACCCGCAGGCGAGAGAGGAAAGTCCGGGCAACGCAGAGTACCATACTCCCTAACAGAGAGCTATCCGCAAGGGTAGGTGACGTGTAGAAGAGAATGACCGCCTAGGTGCCTATGGCACGCTAGGTAAGGGTGAGAAGGTGAGGTAAGAGCTCACCAGCGGTGTGGGTGACCCACTGGCTGTACACACTATGGGTTGCAAGATCAAGTATACCGACGCTATGAGGGCTACTCGTCCTAGTCGGAGGGTAGATTGCTAGAGACACTCGGCAACGGGTGTCGTAGATAAATGACAAGCGCCACTCCTCGTGAGTGGCACAGAACCCGGCTTATAGACCTGCTGTCCTCTCCGTGACTCGTCTCATGGTCACAAGGTGATGTGACACGCATTGTGCCTCTCCCCTATCCTCCTAATACTATAATATATGCCACACAAGTCAGACTCCATACATAAGCACGAAGGCTCTATGCAAACTCCTGTAGAGCACACCTCCCGCAAACCACCCTCCTGGATACGTAAGCTCAAGGTGGGTGCCTACAAGGTGGTGCGCTTCCTCACGAGCGACATGTGGCACATACAGCCAGATGAGGTGCGTGGCTTCAGACGTCTCTATATCAACACGCTCAAGGCGCTCTACATGGCTATCAAGGGCTATATGGACCAGCGATTGAGTCGCCATGCCTCTGCACTGACCTATAGGACGTTTCTTTCCGTCGTGCCGATGCTTGCACTGATTGTAGCCTTTGCCAAGGGCTTTGGTTTCCAAGACACGATCTATGACTTTCTGATGACCTATATGCCAGGACATCAGAACGAACTGGACACGATGATGGGCTTCGTGGAGAACTATCTAGGACAGGTACAGGGAGGGCTCTTCTTAGGGGTCGGTTTGGTGCTGTTTCTCTATACTATCTTCTTGCTCTTGAACACGATTGAGCAGACCTTCAACGTTATCTGGGGAGCACCTCGAGGACGTTCGATAGGACGTAAGCTGACGGACTACATTACGATGGTCGTGCTACTGCCTATCCTGATGACGCTCTCGTCGGGACTGACCGTGATGATGGCGACAATAAAGAACACTTGGTTCAACGACTACATCTTCTTTACGCCTGTATGGGAGTTTATGCTCAACCTACTTCCATACGTCATCCTCATCTTTATGTTTGCGGGCATGTTTATGGCGCTACCCAACACCCGTGTCAAGTTTCTCCCAGCGTTCATCGCTGGAGCCATAGCTGGTAGTGCCTTTCAAGTGTTGCAAGCACTCTATGTGAGCGGTATCTTATGGATCTCTAAGTACAATGCCATCTATGGTGGATTTGCTGCTATACCGCTCTTGCTCTTATGGCTACAAGTGGTCTGGTCGATCACACTCTTTAGTGCCAAGCTATGCTTCTCCATACAGAATGTGGTGAACTTCACCTATGCCAAGGATGCGACCAATGTCTCACCTCGCTACTCAGACTTCCTAACGGTTCTGGTGATGGCTCACATCGTGCAGCGCTTCCTCGATCACACCGAGCCTGAGCCACATGATATACCCTCGCTCTCAGAAGCCTGTCACTTACCGATCAATCAAACTAGTGAGATCATCACTAAGCTACTAGAGGAGGAGCTGATCATCGAGGTAGTCTATAGCTCTCGTGACAAGGAGCTACACTACAACCTAGCCGTCGATCCCGACCTGCTGACCGTGGGGTACCTCCTCGATCGTATGGATCGCTCGGGACATCGTAACCACATGCTCACACAGCAGCAGTTTGCCGAGGAGTGGGAGCTGGTGGTTGCTTCACGTCGTGCCTTCGTAGAGCCGCCCCTGACGACACTCTTGGCTGACCTTCCTCTGGGTAGAAAACCCTTGACCACCTAAATGAAACTGATATGACAATCAATCCTTCTGATCTGAAAGCTCAGGGAGAGCGTCTCATCGAGCGCAGCTCTGCCCTCATATCTACCTCTCTCGATAAGCTGGTAGAGCGTGTCCGCACATGGACCTACGGCAAGCGTCCCACCTTCGGTCTAGCTCTCTGTGGAGGTAGTGCTCGTGGACTAGCCTACATCGGGATCTTTCGCTTTCTAGAAGAGCATAACGTACGGCCTGACATCATCGCTGGGACTAGTGTCGGTTCGCTCATGGGGGCTCTCTATGCAGACGGTTACAGCAGTGGGGAGATCTATGACCTATCGTCACATTTTGGCTTCATGAATATGACCTCGCTGACGACTCCTAGGCTCTCTCTGCTCAAGACCAATAAGTACCGACAATTCCTCAAAGAGACCCTACGACATGAGCGTATTGAGGATCTACCAATCCCTATGCATATCATCGCAACCAATCTCAATAGAGCCGAGGCGCGTGACTTTACCGAGGGAGACCTAGCTTCTGCCGTGGTGGCATCCTGCTCGATACCGATCCTCTTCGAGCCGATTGTCATCGATGGCGAGCAGTATGTCGATGGAGGGGTCTTTATGAATCTCCCCGCACGTCCTATCCGTAAGTCGTGTGACTTCCTCCTAGGGATCAACCTAAGCCCGGAGGTGGACAATACGCCTACGAAAAACATGCTTCGCCTCTCCGACCGTCTCATACGTGTTATGATGCGTGCCAACGTGACTATCGATCTAGAGCTATGCGACGTCGTGCTTCAGTCGCCCCTACTCTCACACTTTGGCGCCTACGATGTATCTCCCGTAGACATCATCTCAGACATTGGCTACCAGCTCATCAGCAAGGCGTACGAAGAGGAGGAGCAGTTTAGAGAGATCATCGATCTACTCTCACAGGAGAGCAAAGCGTAGGCTATGCGTACTGTCATCTACTCCACACTAGTACGTCTATGGGGTAATAAAAAGGCTCACGCTCAGCTGACGCCTCATGGCACACTAGAGCAAAACGGCACGGGAACGCTCGAAGACTTTGACGATGCAGCACTTGACTACCTCGCTTCGCTAGGAGTCTCTCACCTGTGGCCGATAGGGATCATACGCCACGCCACCCAAACGCCTTTGCATAGCTGGACTGACTGTCCAGATCAGCACCCCGACATTGTCAAGGGGCAAGCGGGATCGCCCTATGCTATCACCGACTACTACGACGTACACCCGACCATCGTGCGGGAGCCGATGAGGCGGCGAGAGATTTTTCGTTCTTTCGTAGAGCGCTGCCATCGCCATGGATTAAAGGTGATCATAGACTTTGTCCCCAACCATGTGTCACGACAGTATGATGGCGCTCACACGCCCCAAGAGGCTACACCGCTAGGGGCTAAGGATGATAGGAGCAAAGCATTTGATCCAGACAACAACTTCTACTATCTACCTGGCTCCTCGCTTCAGCTACCCAATCGCTCCTCCAGTTATCACGAAGAGCCAGCTCGTGTCACGGGCAATGACTGCTGGTCTGCCACTCCCTCATCCAACGATTGGTACGAGACGGTCAAGCTGAACTATGGTGTGGACTACCGCCCCGATGGCTCTCGGATCTCACACTTTGACCCGACGCCTGCCACGTGGCTTCAGATGCGAGACATCCTCTGCTACTGGGCTGCCGAGGGGGTAGACGGTTTTCGCTGTGATATGGTCGAGATGGTGCCAGTGGAGTTTTGGCACTGGGTCATACCTCAGGTGAAGGACAAGTATCCCGTCACATTTATCGCAGAAATCTACCAGATAGACAACTACCACAAATACTTAGAGAAGGGAGCCTTCGATCTACTTTATGACAAGAGCGGACTCTACGACACGCTCTACCAAGTGATCACTCAGGAGCGCTCGGTCTCTGCTATCGAAAAGCAACTCATCTATAATAGTAAGGAGTACGCTTCCAACGAACTGCTCTACTTCCTAGAGAACCACGACGAGGTTCGTCTAGCCTCGCCTTGCTTTGCCGACACGGCTCAGCGAGGACTCACTGCTATGACGCTGCTTGCGCTCGCTACCCCTAGCCCCCTACTCCTTTACGCTGGTCAAGAGTATGGAGAGAGAGGCGTAGATGCCGAGGGGTATAGTGGTTATGACGGACGTACCACAATCTTTGACTACTGGAGCATCCCATCACTAGGGCATCGTAACCCTGCCGACCCGACCTATCAGAGCTATCTTCGTCTCATGCAGTGGGCGCAGCATCCAGTCATCCTAAGGGGAGCTTTTCACACGATACAGGAGCAGGCTCGTCAGTGGGGAGGCTTCAATGCTGAGCGCACCTACGGTTACCTAAGACTACTAGATCCCGCAGAGCAACAAACAGACGAAACGATCGGGATCGCTGTGCTAAGCAATTTTACAGCGGACCCACAGCGCTACCCATTCTTCCTCCCAGTCTCGGAGGAGTGCGACGCCCCGCAGCAGCTGATGTTTGCGTCGACACACACCTATCTAGAAGCTCCCCAGGAGCAGCTCTACGCCTTCCAGCCATGGGCTCCGCTGATCGTCGAATTACCCCCATACGGTGTACAGGTCATCGAGCTACGAAAAGCAAATTCCAGTAGAATTAGTGGCTAGGTGGTGAAAAAGTCGTACCTTTGGCAATACCTACCTCTAGGTACCCTATCGAGACCATTCTTGATTAGCTTATATCATATCACACAACGCTATGAATCGTATAGTCAGTAAGACTTTTCTCTCCGAAAAAGTAGCCAAGCTGGTTGTCGAGGCACCTTTGATTGCCAAGTCACGCCGTGCTGGACACTTTGTCATCGTACGTGTCACCGACCATAGTGAGCGCGTACCCTACACTATTGCCGATGCTGATGTAGATGCCGGCACGATCACACTGATCGTTCAGGCGGTCGGCGAGTCCTCTCAGCGACTAGTTGCTCTAAATGCTGGGGACATGATCCACGACATCGTGGGCCCACTAGGACAAGCCACACATATTGAGAACTTTGGCACTGTAGTCTGTGCTGGAGGTGGTGTCGGTATGGCTCCGCTCTACCCTATCGCCCGGGCACTCAAGGCTGCTGGCAATAAGGTGATCGTCGTCGCTGCTGCACGTACTAAGGAACTCATCATCCTAGAGAAAGAGTTTAGAGAGTTTGCTGACGAGGTCATCATCATGACCGACGACGGCTCCTATGGTACCAAGGGTCTCGTGACCGATGGTGTCGAGTCTGTCATCAAGCGTGAGAAGGTAGACCTCTGCGTGACGATTGGTCCCGCCATCATGATGAAGTTTGTTGCACTTCTTACTAAGAAGTACAACATCCCCACCACCGCCTCACTCAATACCATCATGGTCGACGGCACAGGCATGTGCGGTGCTTGTCGTATCACCGTCGGAGGCAAGACACGCTTCGTATGCGTCGATGGACCTGAGTTTGACGCTCACCAAGTAGACTTTGACGAGCTACTGATGCGTCTCAACACCTATAGGAAGTAAGTATCACACTGAGCTAACCACATATTACAATGTCAGAACAAAAGGATCTGATCACCGCTCGTCGCAACGAACCTTGGCGCGAGGAGCTTCGCAAAGCACATACAGGTAAGGAGCGCATGGCTATACCTCGAGTCAAGATGACTGAGGTCGATCCACACGAGCGTGCACACAGTCTAACCAAAGAGGTCAACTGTGGTCTCACCGAGGCCGAGGCTCGTCAGGAGGCTATTCGCTGTCTCGACTGTGCCAATCCCTCTTGTATGGAGGGTTGCCCCGTATCTATCAATATCCCCTCATTTATCAAAAACGTAGAGCGTGGAGACTTTGCGGCCGCTGCGCACATCATCCGTGAGAGTAGCTCACTGCCCGCTGTGTGCGGTCGTGTATGCCCTCAGGAGAAGCAGTGTGAGAAGCACTGTATCTACACGGAGAAGATGAAGCGCGATGCCGTCACCATTGGCTATCTGGAGCGCTTTGTAGCAGACTATGAGCGAGAGCATGGGCTATACGAGCTACCCGAAATGGCACAAAAAAATGGAAAGAAGATTGCCGTCATCGGTAGTGGTCCCGCTGGACTCTCCTTCGCTGGCGATATGGCTCGCTGGGGTTACGATGTGACCGTCTTTGAAGCTCTGCACGAGGTCGGTGGCGTACTGAAGTATGGTATCCCCGAGTTCCGCCTCCCGCTACGCGTCGTCAACGCCGAGCTCAAGATCTTAGAGCAGATGGGCGTACACTTTGAGACTAACGTCGTCGTAGGGCGTACACTTTCTTATGAGCAGCTACAGGAGATGGGCTTCGTAGGCATCTTCGTGGGTAGTGGTGCTGGTTTGCCCAACTTTATGAACATCCCTGGCGAAAACCTCGCCGGCGTCATGAGCTCTAACGAGTACCTCACTCGTGTCAACCTGATGGGGGCTGGCACCGAAGGTGCTGAGACGCCTATCTATAAGGGAGACGTGGTCGCAGTGATCGGTGGTGGTAACACCGCTATGGACTCAGTCCGTACGGCACTTCGCCTCGGTGCTAAGCGTGCTATGATCGTCTATCGTCGTAGCGAGGAGGAGATGCCCGCACGTCATGAGGAGATCCTACATGCTAAGGCAGAGGGCGTTGAGTTCCTCACACTCCACAGCCCCATCGAGTACGAGGGCAACGAAAAGGGCAAAGTGTGCCGTATGAAGCTACAGCGCATGGAGCTAGGCGACCCCACACCCGATGGTCGTCGTAAGCCGATCCCCATACCCGGAGCTATCGATGAGGTAGATGTAGATGTCGTCGTCGTGAGCATCGGTGTCTCGCCGAACCCACTCATACCTCGCTCCTTCCAGGGATTGGAAGTTTCGCCCAAGGGGACTGTCATCGTCAACGAGCAGAACCAGAGCTCTATCAAAGAGGTCTACGCTGGCGGAGATATCGTCCGTGGAGGTGCGACAGTCATCCTCGCTATGGGTGACGGACGCAAGGCTGCTGCCAATATGCACGCAGCTCTAAGCCAGCAGTAACTTAACATAGCCAGTAGCTCTGCCTATGCTGGCTCGCATCATCCTACCCCTAGCCCTCGAGGAGGAGTACACTTATCGTGTACCCGAGGCGCTGTGTGAACAGGCAAGGGTCGGTATGCGTGCGCTAGTGCAGTTTGGCAGTAAGCGCTACTATTACGCTATCATATCTCAGCTGATCGAGGAGTCGGACAGACCTCTCGGTCAGCTGAAATCTATTATAGCCCTACCCGATCGTGAAGCGATAGTAACCCCAAGAGAGATCGACCTCTGGCGCTGGGGAGCTACCTATTACATCTGTTCGCTAGGAGCTTGGCTCACCGCAGCTATACCGAGTAGCTACCTACCCTCCAGTGAGACGCAGGTAGCTTGGCGAGAGCCAGACGAAACGACCGAGGGCGATCAAGCGACCGACTACAAAGCGACCGAACTATCGGAAGAGATACGTCGTGAGCTCCTCTCCATGCGAGGGCATCAAGCGAAGGTGAGCAAGCTGGCGAAGATCCTTGGCGATCGCATCTACCCCGAGATAGACCGACTCCTTCACGCTGGTGTACTCATTGGTAGCGAGTCTATACCACGTTACAGCCGTTCTGTGCAGGTCGGCTCGCCAGCC
This sequence comes from uncultured Porphyromonas sp., assembly GCA_900538385.1. Lineage (GTDB taxonomy): Bacteria > Bacteroidota > Bacteroidia > Bacteroidales > Porphyromonadaceae > Porphyromonas. The sequence continues at coordinate 26,801 of UWSO01000006.1, read as the reverse complement.
GTGCAGTTTGTCGAGGAGCTATGCTCCGAGGAGGCACTCTCTGAGCTTGTCGAGAGCATCTCCCGAGCCAAGGCGCAGAGAGCTATGGTAGAGCAACTGATAGACCTCCTCTACCAGCATGAGCTACCGCTTGACACGCCCCTACTCAGAGAGACACTCGTCGGGAGAGATACCAATCGACAGGCCACACTCCGTGCGCTCATCAAGCGAGGCATTCTACGAGAGACGGCGACATTCTTCGATCCGCTTATACGCCCTACAGCACAGCGCACCGCCTCAGCAGCAGGAGAACAGCGACAGAGTCAGCTCTTCGCGAGTCTCATCGGCGAAACGTCCAAACCCGTACTCTACCAAGCTAAAAGCAATGAAGAGCAAATAGAGCTGGTCGTTTCGATGGTCGAGCAGATGCTCCAGCGTAGCCCCGCAGCACAGGTAACTATCTATGTGCCACAGCTCTTCCTCTTTGACCAAAGCCTGCTCTACAGTGCCCTGCAGCAACTAGCTAGAGGTAGCGGAGAGAGACGACAGGTGACTCCCTTTGACCTCGTCCTCTACAGCTCCTCCACGACAGACGCTGAGCGGATGGCACTACGTGCTAGACTCCTCGGACTGACACACCGAGAGCGTGGACTCATCGTCCTCACCTCTCGCATGGGTAGCCTCCTACCCCTCTCCCGCTGTGATCTAGTCATCGTCACCGACGAGGAGAGCAGTCGCTACAAGCAGTCCGAGCCAGCCCCGCGCTACCACGCTCGTGACCTGACGGTCGTCGCCTGCAAAAGCAGCCAGACGCCTCTCCTACTGACTACCGTCGCACCCTCTGCCGAGGCACTCTACAACGTAGAGCGGGGATACTACCGTTCGCTCAATCAGCTTGATGCACCGCCCGCTACCACTCCAAGAGCGCCACGTCCCTTCGAGTTGATTGACCTCTCCCTTCAGCGCAAGCAGGGCAAGCTCCCGTGGGGTCAGATGCTCTCCATCGAGCTACGCAAAGCACTCTTAGAGCAGTGCCAGGCGGGACATAAAAGCATCCTCCTACTCAACCGTCGAGGCTACGCACCGCACCTCGTCTGTAGGCATTGTCAGAAGACGCTCCAATGTCCCAACTGTGATGTGGGTTTAGTCTACCACAAGTCCACGCAGAGCGTTAGCTGTAGCTACTGTGGCTTCACGGCACCCGCTCCTCGCATCTGTCCTCATTGTCATCAGAGTGATGAGCCTTCCCTAGACAAGACTGAAGGTGCGATAGACAACAGCCGTGGAGCCTTTAGCATACAGGGGTACGGCGTAGAGCGTATCGCCGAGGAACTCACGCTCTTCATCCCGACAGAGGTTCCCATCCTAGAGCTAAGTGCCTCGCAATATTATAATAAAGAGGCGCAGCAACGGATGCGTCAGCTGATACGTAGCGACGAGCCAGCCATACTAGTCGGCACCTCAAGTCTTATCTATCTAGATGCCATCCGCAATGTAGGGCTCATTGGCTTGGCAAACCTAGACCAGCTGATCGTGGGCGAGGACTTCAGAGCCAACGAGCGGGCCTATGCCGCACTCAGTCGCTTCGGGAGCAACTACCCCTCAGCACAGCTCTACATACAGAGCTACCAGACCGATACACCCCTCCTCGAGAGCCTGCAGGACGGTGACACGGCAGAGCCTTATGGCGTAGGCGAGCTAGCAGAGCGTGAGTACCTCCACTTCCCCCCTTACGTGCGCCTCATCTACGTTTACATACGAGGAGCCTCCGAGGGAGATGTCTGCTACACCGCAGCTGCGCTAGCACGAGCGATGCAGGCGGATCCGTTTCAGCCACTCTGGCAAGCCTCTGAGCCCAATGCGCCCTACGTCTCTTGGGTGCGTATGCGCCATATTCGCTATATTTGCATGAGAATTCGTTCCTCTAGCCCTTGGCGGGAGGTGCGAAGGCAGATTTCTCATATTATCTCCACGATACAAAAGAGTGCTATCCAAGCTCGGAGGGTACAGATCTACTGCGACGTAGACCCTCTCTAGCAGATGACGAGCCTGTCACTCCATTTAATCGTGAAGTCTTATTACCCATTAGAGTTTCCTGAATAGTATTCCATGCATCACTATCGCTTTACCGTACTATTATCACTCATCGCCCTCATTGGGTCATACCACTTAGTGGCGCAAACGTCTCTTCCTGCAGACATCCAGAGCGATGCTGATAGCGTTACGGCACCAACCGTCGAGCTAACGACGCTCAAGGTACAGTATCTCCTCAACCGCGCTAATCCCGTAGCACCACTACCCAAAGAGGTTCTCCCCACCACCCTACTAGTACAAGCTCCTCTCTCGTCGGCTGTAAACGTTTTCTCCAGTGTCAAGAGCTCCGAGCTATCCATAGATCTAGTACCCAGCTTAGTAAGCAAAAGCGATCCACTCGCCACAGCTCTGCAAGGAAAAGAGCTACAGCTTCCCATCCTACAGCAATACTATGAGCGTAGCTTGCAAAGCATTAACCAACTTAAGCTTACCTCCCCCGCACTCATCACACGGCGAGAGGGAGACCTACTAGCACACCGCATAGATATAACCACTGTCGGGAGCTCGAAGCCTGTCATCGCAGCGGCCGTCGACACTCCTTTTTCGGGCGTTGACGTGTCAGATCAGCTCCACGGGGTGACGTTAGGCAGAAAGTACTGGTTCCCAGGACTAGAGAGCAACATACAGTTTAGCCAAACCTACATCTCGCCCAACTGGCACAAGGGTGGTAACAGCGCCCTCGCCCTCCATAGCAAGCAGCTCCTCCGCCTCAGCTACGAAAAGGACAAGGTCAACTGGCTCAACGAGCTAGAGTGGCGTCTCGGACTCAATGCCGAGATACGTGACTCGCTCCAAGGATACAATGTATCTGACGACCTCCTACGCCTACGTAGCAACTTAGGTATCAAGGCATTCAAGGGGTGGTACTACTCACTAGACGTAGAGGCTCGCACACAAGCTTTCGAGCAGTGGTCAGAAGACAAGACGGTGCTTTACTCTGCCTTTGCCTCACCACTCACACTCACCGCAGGTCTCGGTATGAAGTGGGTCGTAGACAACAAGTCCAAGACCTACTACGGTCGTCGCTTCAGACTCGATCTCAACATCGCTCCCCTTGCCTATGACTTCAAGTGGTCCGCACGCAAAGATATAGATATGACCCGACACGGCTTTGAGGAGGGCAAAAACATCTACAGCGCCATCGGATCTATGCTCCGCGCCAATATGATCTGGGACTTCACCGACACCTTCGCTTGGGAGTCGCGACTCTACTACAATACCAGCTACAAGCGTATCGAGACCGAGTTTGAGAACTCTCTCGTCTTTGCCTTCAGCCGCTACATCTCCACACGTGTCAACGTCTTGCTACGCTACGACGATGCCGTACCGCTCACCCCTGAGAATAGATCTCGCCTACAGATCTACGAAATGCTGACCATCGGCTTTGACCTAAAGATTTAATCCTCCCCCACACTGGCACTATGCAGTTCACCATAGATCATACTTGCCCCCATAGCGACGCACGCACTGGAGTCATTAAGACCGCCCACGGAGATATACAGACCCCCGTCTTCATGCCTGTGGGTACCGCGGGAGCCATCAAGGCGGTCACGATGGAGCAGATGGAGCAGGAGACCGATGCGCGGATCATCCTCGGCAATACCTACCACCTATACCTACGTCCCGGCATAGAGATACTCAAAGAGGTAGGCGGTCTGCACCGCTTCGGTACCTGGAGCAAGCCCATCCTGACCGATAGTGGAGGCTACCAAGTCTTCTCGCTAGCAGCCATGCGACGCATCACCCCCGAGGGTGTCACCTTCGCCTCGCACATCGACGGATCCAAGCATCTCTTCACCCCCGAGCGGGTTATGGAGATAGAGCGCGCCATCGGAGCGGACATCATGATGGCCTTCGACGAGTGCTGTCCAGGAGATGCCAGCTACGCCTATGCCAAGCAGTCGCTAGACACCACCGAGCAGTGGCTCGACCGCTGCATCAAGCACCTCGAGCATACACCACCACTCTATGGATATGAGCAGGCGCTCTTTCCGATCGTGCAGGGATGTGTCTACCCCGACCTAAGACGTAGAGCGGCAGAGCATATAGCTTCGCTAGGAGCCCCTGGCAATGCCATCGGCGGACTAGCCGTCGGCGAGCCTACCGACAAGATGTACGAGATGATCGAGCTGACCAATAGCATCCTCCCCAAGGATAAGCCACGCTACCTCATGGGCGTCGGTACGCCAGCCAACATACTAGAGGGCATCGCACGTGGAGTCGACATGTTTGACTGCATCATGCCCACACGCAACGCCCGCAATGGCCAGCTCTTCACCTGGCAAGGCACGATCAACATACGCAATGCCAAGTGGCGCACCTGTCACGAGCCGATAGACCCCGAGGGCACCGCATCAACCGATCACCGATATACCCGCGCCTACCTTTACCACTTATTTAAGGCGCAAGAGATTACAGGGCTCACCCTTGCCAGTATCCACAACATCGCCTTCTACCTCGACCTAGTCAACCACGCGCACGACCACATCGTCGCAGGCGACTACACCGACTGGATGCGCAGTGTCCTACCCGCCCTCACCCGCCGCTTATAATCATACCAACCTAAAAGTCGTCAAGATGAGACTACAGGTCCCCACCCCAAGTACCATAAAGATGAAAAGAGAGCCCCTAGGCATACTATCGTCTCTCCTCGTGATTGTTTGTCTGCTTGCCTCATCTTGCAAGCAGAGGGACTCCATCACATTTACTGCAGCAGAGCGTCAGGTTGCCGATAGCCTAGTGCGGGCTGCACGAGACATCGACTCTCTTACTAGACTGCAGGTGCGATTAGAACGTGAGGGCGACATCCTCGGGAGCATTGTCGCTCTGAGAGTGTTGGGAGATAGGTTTCGCAATGAGAGTGACTTTGACAGGGCGCTAACGACACATAGTGAGGGCTTGAAACAGGCGGAGTCTATCTTAGACACGCTGGAGTGGGTGCAAGCACTGAATAATGTAGGTACAGACTACCGACGAATGGGCATCCTCGATATTGCTCAGGAGTATCATTACCAGGCGTGGAGCCTCTGCAAGGTTACTACGGACACCTCTTTTGTCGCCATCAAGAATCAGGCAAAGTCTCTCAACGGGCTAGGCAACATTTACCTCACGCTCGGCAACTATGAGCGTGCCGACAGCGCTCTACGCAAAGCTTTAGTCGTAGAGCAGCAGCTGGGCAGTATGGTGGGAGTAGCCATCAACTATGCCAATCTAGGATCTATCTTCGAGCATCGTGGTGAGATAGACTCTGCATGGGTGTATTATAGGTACTCCATGGAGGCCAACCAGAAGGCTGAGAGTACCCTAGGCATAGCTCTCTGTCACTCTTATTTCGGCTCCCTCTATGAGCAAGCGCAGCAGTATGACAAGGCAGCTCAGGAGTATGAGGCTGGTTACCAACTGATGCGAGGCTCTAGAGATGAGTGGCACAAACTCAACCTGCTCGTAGCGCTAGCTAGCGTACACAATGCTACACGAGACGATGCTCAGATGCTACAGTACCTCGATCAAGCACGGAGCAATGCAGAGAAAATAGAAGACAAGGAGCACCTAGCCGATATCTATACCTTATACTATAAGTACTACAAGCGTCACGGTGACTGGCGCGCAGCACTAGATGCCTACGAGCGGGCTACTGAGATGAAGCAGAGCATCTTAGATATGGACAAGATCAATCAGATGCAAAACACCAGTCTCAACATTGAGCGAAACTTCCAAAACAAGAAGATGAATGAAGCGAAACTCAGACTAGAGCATGAGCGGGCAGAGCGACATCTAGAAAACATCACATTTACCGTCATAGGACTACTCCTCCTCGGGTTGCTAGGCTTCTTCTTTTATATACAGCGAATACAACGTCGTAGCCATAAAAAGCTAAAGAGGATGTCCTCTATGCGGGAGAACTTCTTTACTAATATCACCCACGAGTTTCGCACGCCTCTGACCATTATCCTAGGATTGAGTCAAGAGCTACAGCAAGAGGAGTCCGAGCAGATTAGAGAACGGGCAAAGAGTATCGAACGACAAGGGCAGGGACTGCTTACGCTCATTAACCAGCTACTAGACATCTCTAAGATCAAGTCCTCAATAGGCGATTCTCGTAGTTGTCGAGGCAATGTCACGGCACACATTGCTATGATCGTCGACTCCTATCGCGACTACGCTCTCAGTCGAGACATAGAGCTGATCTACCAGCCCCAAGATCAGGTAGAGATGAGCTTCGTACCAGACTATGTCAATAAGGTCTTCAACAACCTGCTCTCCAACGCCTTCAAGTTCACTCCTCCGCATGGCAAGATAAGCATCTCCTTATGGCGTGTCGAAGACTCTGTATACGTAGATGTTGCCGACACAGGTCATGGTATGGATAGCGAGACCGTGGAGCATGCCTTCGAGCCATTTTATCAAGCTGAGGGAAACTCCAAGTACATTGGCACAGGCATAGGGCTGGCTTTAGTCAAGCAGATCGTCAAAGCTTCCAAAGGGCAGATCACCCTAGAGAGCAAGCTTGGTGAGGGAACGACCTTCCACATCATCGTACCCATCATCAATGATGAAACTACTCCACAGCAAACCATATCTGCTGCGACCAATACGCCTCTGCTACCACATATAGAGACCGATCTAGAAGATAGTGAGTGTGAACAAGACGAGCCATGCCGTCTGCTCATCATAGAGGACAACCGCGACATAGCCTCTTACATCGGATCTCAGTTTGAGGATCAGTATAGTGTATCTTATGCAACAGACGGAACGGAAGGCTTCAAGAGAGCTGTGGAGCTAGTTCCAGACATCATCATCACTGACTTGATGATGCCTGGTCTCAATGGACTAGACTTGTGCCGACAGATACGCAGTAATGAGGTTGTAAACCATATACCGATCATCGTCGTCACCGCAAAGGTCTCCGAGGAGGAACGCATCAAGGGTATAGAGGCTGGAGCAGATGCCTATCTCACTAAGCCCTTTAACACTACAGAGCTGCGCATGCAGGTAGAGCGACTGCTCGATAGTCGCAAGACGCTACGCCAGAAATTCGCTCAGATAGTCATCAAGGGGCAAGAGATGGAGGACGACAACGAGCCAGAGACAACTAAACTAGAAGAGACCGATATCACCTTCCTGACCAAAGTGTCTACGATAGTGGATCAGCAGATCAACCAGAATAAGAGTACCAATGTAGAGGATGTCGCCGCCAGTCTGTATATGAGTAGCCGACAGCTACACCGCAAGATGAAGGCACTCACGGGCTATGCCCCCTCTGCCTACATACTACGACTCAAGATAAGGAAGGCATGTGAGCTGTTGGATCAGGATACGGAGATGAGCCTTTCAGACATCGCCTTTCAAAGTGGCTTCGATACTTACTCCAACTTCTCTCGATCCTTCAAGAGCATCTGCGATGTATCGCCCTCCAAGTATAGAGATCAGAGAAAGATCATGACAGCCCAAGAATAAAAGGGTTCGCCTCACAAATTCGTTTTTGACCCTTACGCCAAAGAGACACGAGCCGTGCTTTCCCGATCAGCTGGGAGGCACGGCTCGGTGCGTGTAATCGGTGTAGGGACGCACGGCTCGTGCGTCCCTACCAAGGGTTACTCGTATTGCTGTACTACGAAGGTCTACTTGCAAAATGCGTGACGCTTGTATCGTCTTGTTTTCGAATTACATGTGAGTTCCAAAAACAGTTCCCCTCTTGGAACTTTTTAGTTCCAACGGAGGAACTTTTCGGTTCCAAGGGTGGAACTCTTCGGTTCCAACGGAGGAACTCTTCAGTTCCAACGGAGGAACTCTTCAGTTCCAACGGAGGAACTCTTCGATCCCTAGGGAGGAAAAGCAAAACTCTTCGGACTTATGATTTGATTCTTCCAGAGTTTCATTTGATTCTTCCGAAGTTTCATTTGATTCTTTCGAAGTTTCATTGCTTAGCTTACATCCGTAGAGGGTGCGCTTGGCGGGTAAGGCTTCCAGAAATGGTTCCTCCCCCCTACAGCGGACTACTCGTACTCTCTGTTCCTCCGATAGTAGCTATAATTCCTAGTTACGGTACTTCTCCTCCTAGATGTCACACGTTTATCGAGATCCTTTGGATGCAATACGGGCTGTTATTTAATGATTTGTCAAGAGATAAGAACACATACTGGGTCTTACCCTTATCAGTTCTCTTATCACATGCAAATATCTATACTACAGAGTATTAAACCACATGTCATGTCCGGAAATGATAAGTTGTGGTATGTAATCCTGTCCGAATATGATAAATATTTGTCCGCAATTGATACGATGTTTAACGGTGTCGAGACCTAATTTTGCAACAGAAACAAGAGAAACAGATCACCGACCTCGTTCACGAGATGAACATTAGGTACAGGAGCTGCCTCCCTTCAAGATTAGTCATGAAACCGTTATTGCAAACCGTATGAAAAATAGACTTATCTCACTCCTTCTCTCCCTGCTTGCCTGCATAACATGGTGTACGGCGCAGGATGTTGGGATCAAGAGCAATCTCCTCTATTGGGGCACTGCTACACCCAATCTTGGCTTCGAGGTCAAGGTCGCACCACGCTGGACTTTCGATTTATCGGGTGGGTACAACTTCATCAACCCTATCAATAAAGATACGGGTATGAAGTGGCTGCACTTCTCAGTCGTACCAGAGGCCCGCTACTTCCTCTGCGAGGCGTTCAACGGACACTTCTTTGGTCTACACGGAGTCGTCGGCTTTTACAATCTCAATAGGCTAAACCTCCCTATCGGTTGGTTCAAAGAGCTCAAAGACCACCGCATACAGGGGTGGGGCTACGGTGCAGGTATCACCTACGGATATGAGTGGGTGCTCGGTAAGCACTGGAATCTAGAGGCCTCCCTAAGCGCTGGTTACATACTCTTCGACTATACGAAGTACCAATGCGAGCATTGTGGTAAAGAGGTCGCCAAGGAAAAGAAAAACTACCTAGGACCGACTAAGGCAACGCTTTCTTTGATTTACACCTTCTAATCGTACAACTCACCAAAAGTAGTAGAAGACATGAAACACTCTATATTACATCTCACTACGCTCACATTAGTTGCTCTAGCGATGCTATGGCTGCCCTCAGAGCTTATCGCTCAGGAGGCTGTCAATCCACTAGATGGGCTTAGAGCCACTTCTCAGACGGTTGCAACCAGACAGGGGGCAAAGGCTGTTGTGGACTTTGACCTAGACCTCACCAACATGAAGCAACTGAAGAGCAATACGGTACTACAGATCGTTCCGACGCTTCAAGCCAACGATGGCTCTGCGCAGCTCGACCTGCCAGAGATCTCTATATCGGGTCGTACACGCGCCATCATGCTACGTCGTATGGACAAGCAGGTGGACATAATCCGTAACAAAAGCGGTGAGCAGCACTACCACTACACGGCAGAGGTCCCCTTTGCCTCATGGATGAAGGATGCTTCACTGATATTTCGTGCCAAGGGCTACGGCTGCGCTGAGTGCGAGCTGGGAGACTACACCACCCTACTGACGTCCAATGCACTAGCCCCACTATACCAGCCTCAGTATCGCTATGCGATGCTCGTACCTGAAGGTGAGGAGACCAAGAGACGCGAGGAGAGCCTCACAGCTCAGATTACCTTCCCAGTCAGTCAGACGAGTCTCAATATGAACCTCGGCAATAACCGCGCTGAGATCAAGCGTATCGACGACAAGCTGACAGAACTAACACGCAATAAGAACTTGACCGTCGATGCCCTATCCCTAGCTGGTTACGCATCTCCTGAGGGTAGCGAGGATCTTAACAAGCGCCTGGCTCAGGGACGTGTAGACAATGTCGCACAGCATATCGTTAGCAAGAGTCCCCGCTTGAAGGGACACTACACCTCACGGGCTATGGGTGCAGACTGGGATGGTCTACGAGAGGCCATAGCAGCCAGCTCATTAGACCAGAAGGAGCAGATCCTAGAGGTCCTTCAGAAGGAGCCAGCCAGCGAGCGTGCTGCAGCCCTACGAGCTATAGACGATGGACAGACTTATGCCCAGATGCTACAGACTTATTACCCACCGCTACGTCGTACCGTCATAACCTTCTCCTTTGTCGTCAAGGGCTTTGACCTGACGGAAGCCAAGGAGGTGATCAAGACACACCCGACACACCTTAGCCTAGCCGAGGTCAATCTGGTAGCCAATAGTTACCCTGCTGGCAGTGCCGAGCGGTACCAGACCTGGGTGATTGCAGCTGACGCCTTCCCCAATGCTGTCGAGCCTGCCACCAATGCGGCTATCATGGACCTGGAGGCTGGTCGCTATGCACAGGCGGTCAAGCTGCTAGAGCGCTACAAGAAAAACAGCAAGCTCTACACCCTCCTAGGCATCGCCTACGCTTACAACGAGCAGTATGACAATGCTCGTACCTACCTAACCAAAGCTGCTCAGCTCGGCTTGCCCGATGCCCAGCACAATCTTGATGAATTCCTACACTACATGCAGGACAACTTCTAAGCAGATAATCAACTTATATATTCACCACTAATCAAATCAACTATTATGAAAAGTAAGCTTTTCCTACTGAGCCTCGTGGCTCTCGCACTCGCCTTCACGGCGTGCAACAAGAATCAGGACGAACCACCACAGTCCGAGACAGACGCTACCATCAGCGTCGCAGTTAAGTCGGCCGACCTCAGAGCTTATGAGGACGGCGCAGGCGATGCAGACAAGAAGGTCCAGAAGCTGGCCGTCATGGTCTATCAAGGAGGGGCACAGGTTGCCTTCAAGGAGGTAACAGATGGATCTCTCGAGGTTAAGGATATCGAGACGACAGCTGGCAATAAGACACTTGTCGTCGTAGCTAACTATGCTAACCAGAACCTCCAGGGTCTCTCTCTAACCAAGATCAAGGAGCTCACACACACGCTTTCTGCAGATGACCAAGACCCCAACAAGGGTACCTTCATGCTCACAGCTGAGCCTGTAGCTGTTACTCTTCAGAAGGGTAAGAACTACTACGGCTACGAAGCTGGTGCCGACAACCGTATCTCTGTAGACAAGCCTATCGAGCTCAAGCACATCCACGCTGGTATGGCTCTGACGAACCTTACGGTAAAGTTTGCAGACTCTTACAAAACTCTCTATGGTGTCAAGTTTGACGAGGGTGAGCTGATAGCTCTCATCGCTAAGGCTCAGTCCAACGTCTTCGGCGAGCCTCTAGTCAACGCTGATGCTAACTACTTCTATGGTGTCAAGCTCTTTGGCAAGACTGACGGTAAGTACACTCCAGATAACTACACGGAGATGCCCGAGCTCAAGATGGCTCTCACAGAGACAGGTGCACAGACAGGAAAGGGCTTCTATGTCCTAGAGAACAACTCCACAGATCACCCCACCATCCTCTGCCTCAAGGCTACGCTCACACAGGCTGACGGGACTAAACTAACAGCCGAGCAGGCTGCACAGGCTGCAGAGGCTGGCTGGATCGTATCTGCTGAGGATCACTCTACTTACTATCCTGTCCTAGTTAACTGGGAGAAGGACGGCTACACCTTCGAGGGTACGACTGACAAGAATGGTATCGTACGCAACAACAAGTACGAGATCTCTCTCACGATCACTGGTCCTGGTACGAACTCTCCAGAGGATCCAACAGCTGAGAAGGCCAATCTTGACGTCAAGTGCACGGTTCTACCTTGGGTCATCGTTAAGCAAAACGTTGTCTGGTAGACACTCTTTACAGATAGCTTTAGAGCCACCGTCTAGTTGTGGTGGCTCTAGAGCCATCTCTACGAAGTCGGAGAGTCTGTATCATATACAGATCACGAAGCATCATAGCAAACTATAAAATCAGACTAACGATCGGATATATTTGATTGCAGACTCTCCCTCTTGTCACTCTTTATTTAAGCACCCCATTGAGACACTAATATGAATATCGTACAGAGATGGATCAATAAGACAGCAACCACGGCTTGGATAGCGTCGATGGTAGTTCTCTTGTCTGGCTGTATCGCAGAGAATATCGAGGATTGTCCTCAACCATTCGAGCTGACCGTACGAGCTGTAGATATCTCCAACAAGGATATAACTTCTGATGGGGATGTTGAGAACGTGATCCTATTCACATTCGACGAGAATGGTAAGCGCATAGACAAGATCATCTTAACAGCCGAAGAGGTCAAGTCTCGCAAGCCTATACACATCGAGCACTATGGCCCTAAGTCCCTTACTTTCGTAGCTTGGGGTAATGTGGCTCCAGAAGATGTAACACGACTAGAGTCCGTACAGCGCATCGAGGATGTACAGATGCCTCTACTGCGCACAGACGGCTTTGGGCAGTACCCTACAGACCTATTCTCAGGTCGATTAGATCGTCAGCAGCAGTACGGCGTACTCAAGCTAGGCGAACCCGCTACTATAGACATTTACCGACGCACCTGTCAGGTCAATGTGACAGTCCTAGGCTACGAGCAGTGGCTCGAGATCCACGGTGACAAGAAGCCATTTGATCCTACCGACTATGCTTCAGCCCAGATACTCTTTGGCAAGTCCCTAGACAACTACTCTATAGTTGACACATACAGTGGTAATCCCACGACCTACCGCCTGACGGGATCTCTAGATGGCTCCACAGGCGACTATCACATAGCACCCTTTAGGGTCTATCCGCCTATCGATGGCAAGCCATTCCAGCTAGACTTCTACGTCGGCGACAAATGCTTGGAGAGCTTTACAAGAGACTCTCGAGACACGCTCATGCTACCCGAGATAGGCAAGATGCTCAATATCCTCATTGACATGCGATCTGGAGATATATCTGTACAGATTGTTGTGACCCCGTGGAATATTGTTCACCAGTTTGTCATCTACTAAAGTCTCATTCACATGCAAAGTTTGAAATCCTATGAAACCATATAGACATATACTTACATTGCTGCTCGCACTATCGGCACTCCTCTTGACAGCGCTGTCAGGGTGTAAGCGCAGTGAGCTGAGAGAGACTTTAGAGTCAGCCACCGTACAGCTCTCTATCCCGACGATGACCCTGCGCGGTGGGGAGCTCCTCGTAGAGGATCTACCTGTGCAGACGATCCGCATCCTAGTCTTCAATCAGACGGGAGGAGCACTAGATGTGCAGAAGAGCTTTACCAATCCAACCGACGACCTCAGTGACTGGCTACGCGTAGAGGCTCACGAAGGAGCAAAGGATATCTACGTCATTGCCAACGAGAGTCCGGCTATGAGCGACGCTCTGAACAAGATTGTCTTCAAGCAAGACCTGCTCAGCATGGCTATCCCTGATGTGGATCCCAGTAGTGTGACGGAGCCGAAACCAATCCTGATGATAGGTCAGGGTACGGCGACTCTCGTTAAGGATCAAAACGTCAAGGCAGAAATCGACTTGGTCAAAACAAGAGCTAAGATCACGCTCGACTTACTCCAAAAGACGGAAGCCGATGACCAGGTGATCATCCGTAGCGTCTCGATCGATCGTTTGCCTAAGACCAGTATGCTCTTTACGCCCGCACCTTATACTCTGGGCGAGACCTGGGTCTACAACCTACCCAAGGAAGCTACGCTAGTTAATAACGGAAAAGCTACCTCTTACATCGCTGACAAAACGCTCTACACCTACGAGAATATCGGTATTGCGAAGGACTCAGTAGGTCGTGCGCCTAGACTGCTTGTCACGGCACTCTACAACGGAGTCCCCACCACCTATACCGCCTATGTCAATGATGAGACGACTAAGGCCGACCATCACTACGCACTGCATCGCAACTGCCACTACCAGCTGACAGGTATAATCACCAAGATTGGAGCGCACAATGCGTTGGTACTGCAGACGAAAGTACTACCGTGGGAAGTGGAGGCGAGTGAGAAGAAGCTCGAAAATCCTAAGATCGTGAGCCTCTCTTCCGATCCTACGAAGACCTACTACGTGACAGATACAAGGGCTGTCGAGTTCAAGGTCAAGATAAGCTCCAGCAGCGATCCATCCAAGTGGCGCGCCACACTGACCAATGCGCTCGACTTCCGCTTTGACATCACAGGGGGCGCCGTACGAGAGGGATTAGCTGATGGTACTACGGAGTACACTGTTCGGGTTATCGCTACGAAACCCGCAGGCGCTAACCTGCGCTGTACGCAGCTTCTCTTTACCTCAGAGTATCTAGACCTACAAGGAGCTGGCATCCCAGTGACGGGCATTAGGATCTGTCAGAACAACGCTTAGCAACCATTAGAAGCATCATAGATTATGAATAGACTAATAGATATTTCTACCCGCTTAGTGGGATATGCCTTGATACTGCTGATGGTATCAGGCTGTGTTACGGAGAGGCCTGTGGCGTGTCCCGACGAAGGCTCCACAGCAGAACTCTCACTGCGACTCGCTGTGCAGGAGATCCGCTCGCTGCGTGCTACTACAGAGCCAGGGGTTGATGCTCTTAATGAGAACAAGATCGAGAGCCTCCAGATCCTCTTCTACAAGGAGGGTGCGCTCTACTGGTCAGTCTCCCCAGCACCCGCTGCTGATGGCAACTACAATATACCGATCCCAGAGGATAAGCAGGGAGGCTTCGATGGTAGCTCTACGTACAATGTTTACGTCGTGACCAATATGACCTTCAAGGCTCCTGATGCAGAGAGCGATCTAGCGAAGATTGTAGTCACCGAGTCGGTAGCAGACAAGCCTAACGCTAAGTTTGTCATGCAGGGAGTGACCTCTAAGCAGATCAATCTTAAGACCCCTGAGGGCAAGCAGCTCGGTGCCGTTGAGCTACGTCGTGTAGCCAGCAAGCTACGCATCACGCCTACTGTTGCTGTCGAGGGATATGCACTAGATGGTACGATCCAGATTAAGTTCGTCGGAGCCACAGATCGTGGATGTCTTATAGCTGAGGAGGCAGCTACAGGCGTCTCCGCTATTGACTATGGCTATCGAGCTACTCAGGATCAGCAGCCTCAGCTCTTCTACTCTTACTATAGTAATTGGAGTAGCAACGATGAGGCACCTTACTACCTTCTCACCGTACCCCTCAAGAAGGAGGGCGAGACGACCGCAGTGAACTACTACTATCGCGTAGCCCTCACGCCTTCCGAGCCGCACTTTACGGCCAATAAGCTCTATGATCTCACGCTGGGCATCCATAAGCTCGGCTCCACGACTCCCGAAGAGCCTGTGTCAATCACAGGCAGTCTCTCTATCCTCCCCTGGACCATCTGCAATGATCAGTATGATCTACCCGCATCTAACTATCTGGAGGTGTCAGAGAGAGAGGCACATATCTACAACGTAGAGACTCATACTATATCTTATGAGTCCTCTAAAAAGCCAGTTACGATTCGGATCGTGGAGGCTAGCTTCAGCTATGTCAATGGAGCTACGGGACAAGCGATAACAGACGCTATCCCCGCCACCAGTGATCAGTACCCGACAGTTACCGTGGTGGGCAATCAGATCAAGATCCAGTCCAAGCTACCTATCAACAACATTCCCAAGAAGATCCGCTTTAAGGTCAGCAATGGCATTGCTGAGCTAGACAAGGAGGTCACGGTCTATCAGTACCCCTCCCTCTTTATCACCCACACGATGGGTGCGAAGTCTTCGCGAAGACCTGACGGCACCTTGGCGCATAGCGGTCTGAACAACAAAGCGATCTACCGTATCACCGTTCAGAATCCACCCGCAGGTATGATCCTAGGCTTCCCGCCGAGAGAAAACACAAACTTCTATAAAAGTGAATGGGTAAGCGATGGTTGGTTATCTGGACACAATGAATATCAAATACAGCACTCTGACTATACCACCAAGCGAGATGCGGAGACCGCTCGGATGGTATCACCCAGCTTTGAGTTAGCCTCTCAGCTTGGAGCTACGCCTTCTATGCCCTACGATCAAACTCAAGAAGATCATACGATGTATGATAAGAAAACTGCTTTGTGCAACTGTGCTACCTATACAGAGACGCGTATAGTCAATGGCAAGGAAGTGATCCTCGATGACTGGCGACTGCCGACAGTGGCTGAGATTAGACTGATAGACCAGCTACAGAACGACCCCAATAGTGCTGTTAATTCTATTATGACTGGTAGATACTACTGGAGTGCTAAGGATAATGCAGCCATAAGATTGCAAGGAGGTAGCGAAGGCTCCACTAGCGACGCTTACACCCGTTGCGTTCGAGATGTCAAAGATCCGACGATTCAGTCACATATACCATACAGATTAGACCGATAGAAAGTTATGACTAGAACGAAGATATTTCTATACCCCCTCCTGCTGCTAGCCTTTATGGCGCTGACTGCATGCCAGCAGGAGCAGCGTACAGCCCCCGTAGATCAGGATGGTGAGCGGGTCTCTGTATCCTTCTCGGTAGATGTACCATGCTATGCCCCCATGCGCGCTTTGCAAGAGGATATCGATGAGAACAAGATCGACCGGCTAGAGCTACTAGTCTTCAATAAGGCAGGACTGATGGCAGACTACGCACTCGCTACGAACCTAACCAAGGTTGGCGACAATCAGTACACCTTCACCGCCCAGTTGAAGCCACAGACAGAGCCGTGTGTCATTCACTTTGTTGCCAACCACAACTATGGTGGTAGCGACTTGGGTCGACAGTACCTAGGACGTAAGGAGAGCGATGTACTCCTCTCAAACCTAGTAACTATGACCGAGGTTGTCGAATCTAAAACCATCCCGATGTGGGCTCGCAAGAGTTACCCCGAGATAAAGGAGAATAGCAACCTTGGCGAGATCGAGCTCCTACGCTCTATGGTTAAGTTTACGCTAGAGAGCCACACCACTAAGCTCACTGATGTTTATTACACACTATGCAATAGCTACGACTGCGGTACCGTAGCTCCCTTTAAGCGGATTGAGTTGCCAGATCTTGACAAGGCGTTTAGCATAGACAATCGTGTGCCGACTATACCTAGGGAGAGCTTCCTACCCAATGGAGATCTCGGATGGTATATAAATGGTGAGCCCGTCTACGGCTTCGAGCGAAAGAATAAGATGGCAAAGCCTATCTCTTGTCTCGTGCTCCGAGCTAAGTATAATGGCGCAACAGAAGACTCTTACTACAAGATTGACTTCGTCAAGAGTGATAATCGTCTAGAGCGCTACGACCTGCTCCGCAACTACTGGTACAAAGTGACCATCAATGATGCCCTAGCTACTGGAGCTCCCTCACTAGACGAGGCTGTCGCAGGGCCAGCAGTCAATAACCTCGCACTCTCTGAGGAGCTACAAACTTACTCCTCTTACTCCGACGGTAAGGGACGACTAGAGGTCGAGGCGACCAACTATATCCTAACGCATGGAGAGACGACGCTCACCTTTAAGGCAAATTATTACCCCGAGGGCAGTGCCACAGCTCAAAATGATAAGCTACGGATCGTTGACGTGCGTAATGCTACTGACTACAACGCCATAATTGGTAAGGATCGTGTCAAGATCGATAATACCACAGGACAGATTACAGCAACGCTCGAACCGGCTTTGATTGGAACGAGTAGTATGTCCGACATTATCGTAGGAGTAGCAGATGACCCCGACCTCATGCGCATCGTACGGGTAGAGGTGAGACAGCCTTATAGCTACGAGCTCTTTCAGGTCAATGGTAAGGCTGCGGTTAGCAATAGGGTTGAAGCTACTGTTAATCAGCAGCAGGGTGCACTCTCTTTCGTCATTACCCTACCAGAAGACTTTAGGGCGCAGCAGCTCCCGATGCGACTACGCTTCTTTACGGAGCACTTCTATCCAGATGCCTCAGTGGTAGATGGTAGTATGGGGAAGTTCTCCTTTGGTCTCGCCAAGGACGGCGAAAATCCAGAGGGTCGCCCATGCTACACGACGATCATCACCAAGCTGCCAACTGATCGGACGCTCAGGTGCACCTTCCTCTCTAACAAGAGCGCCTGCGCGGAGACCATCGAGGTGGTATCGCTAGAGCATCTCTTCGACACACAGCATGTCATAGTTAAATAATGGTTAGTAGTTAAGGCCAACTGAGTAGCTTAAGAGGGGGGCTCTACTACTTGGTTGTGCTCATGAGACTGTTGCTGGATAGCAGCAGTCTCATGTTGTAACGTCACTCTAAGAGTGATGCCGATAGACAGGTCGGAGATACGTATCTCCGACCTGTTTTTACGTTTCTACTGACTAGACTTCTTTCGGACCTTACGGAGGCAATTCGAGATTTGGGTGTAGAAATTTTTCTGTTCCTCGGAGCTACGAAAAAATTCTTCGGACTTATCGTTTGATTCTTCCGAAGTATCATTTGATTCTTCCGAAGAAATTCTTCTTGCCTACGTGGATATTTTTTATTTTCCACGAAGCTATTTCGGAAATCCTTCGGAAGAATCGGAATAGTCCGAATGCATCGGAGTTATACGGATAGTCCTGAGCAGGAACGACCGAGCTTTACTTCCCTAGAAGGGGGTACTCGTACGTTTTGCGGCATCTTGTTCTATGTAAGGGGGCTAGTGTGAGATTTTTTCATTACCTTTGCGCTAGACTCTTAGGGGTGCCACAGTGCGACTGCATGGTGGCTGAGATGAGACCCTCGACCTGATCCAGATAATACTGGCGTAGGCAAAGAGAACGACTACACGCTGACCGTGCAGACTCTCATACTGGGACACCCTACTTGTCAAGCCTCGTTGGCTGGGCAGTACACACTAAGAGTTTTACATACCAGACAGATGAAGGTATGTAGGCTCTTTTTCTTTTTATATGGCTTATGCAAGTAACGATCAATAAGACTCCACACGACCTGCCTGCAGGTACCTCGCTACTAGAGGCGGTATCGCCTGTCGTCGCGACGCTCGACCACATGGCACTAGCGGTCAACCATCGTGTCATACCACGTGATGCCTGGGCTACGCACCAGCTCTGCGAGGGCGATGCCGTCACGATCATTACTGCAGCAATGGGTGGATAAAGCATACTACTGACTCTTACGAACCCTTATCAAACACACTTAATCTCTTTACTCTATGAAGCAAAAAGATCAAACGGACAATCTAAACATCTCTCAGGGTCCACTCCCTGGCTCTACTAAGATATATGTCACCGGCTCTCGCCCCGACATTCGCGTGCCGATGCGTCGCATCACACTCTCTGACACCATCGACGAGGAGGGTGTACGGCACAACAACGGCTCGGTCGTGGTCTACGACACCTCGGGCCCTTACACCGATCCAGACTATCATGTCGATCCGCACCAAGGGCTACCTAAGATACGCCAGCAGTGGATCGAGGAGCGTGGCGACACGACGAGACTGAAGGAGCAGAGCTCGGAGTATGGTCGCAAGCGGAGACAAGACGCTTCGCTAGATCATCTGCGCTTTGCCCATCTCAACGATCAGCCGCTCGTAGGCACCGAGGAGCATCCTGTCACGCAGCTATACTATGCGCGTCAGGGGATCATCACCCCCGAAATGGAGTATGTCGCTATTCGTGAGAATCAGCTCATTGACGAGATCCGAGAGCAGTACCCGCAGCATCTAGGCGAGAGCTTTGGGGCTAATATCCCTGAGCGCATCACCCCTGAGTTCGTCCGTGACGAGATCGCTGCTGGACGCGCTATCCTCCCCAACAATATCAACCACCCCGAGAGCGAGCCGATGATCATCGGGCGCAACTTCCTCGTCAAGATCAATGCCAACATTGGTAACTCGCCCATCACCTCCTCTATCCAGGAGGAAGTCGAGAAGGCAGTCTGGGCTATCCGCTGGGGAGCTGACACCATCATGGACCTCTCCACGGGACGCAACATCCACGAGACGAGAGAGTGGATCATTCGCAACTCGCCAGTACCCGTAGGCACCGTGCCACTATACCAAGCTTTGGAAAAGGTCAAGGGACAGGCAGACAAGCTCACCTGGGAACTCTACCGCGACACGCTCATCGAGCAGGCGGAGCAGGGTGTCGACTACTTCACCATCCACGCTGGCTTGCGCTGGCAGTTCATCCCGCTGACGATGAAGCGCCTCACGGGCATCGTCTCTCGTGGCGGTGCCATCATGGCAAACTGGTGTACGACGCACAAGCGTGAGAGCTTCCTCTACGAGCACTTTGACGAGATCTGTCAGATCTGCGCTCGCTACGACGTAGGTATCAGTATCGGTGACGGCTTGCGTCCTGGCTCTATAGCTGATGCCAACGATGAGGCGCAATTTGCCGAGCTACGTACTCTGGGCGAGCTATCTCGCATTGCAGACAAGCATTGCGTGCAGGTTCTCATCGAGGGTCCTGGTCACGTACCTATGCAGCGTATCAAGGAGAACATGGACTTGCAGCTAGACCTTTGCAACGAAGCTCCTTTCTACACACTCGGCCCGTTGGTCACCGACATTGCCCCAGGCTATGACCACATAACCAGTGCCATAGGTGGTGCTATGATTGCGTGGCGTGGCACTGCGATGCTCTGCTACGTGACCCGCAAGGAGCACCTGGGTCTGCCCAACAAGGACGATGTCAAGGAGGGTGTCGTCACCTTCAAGCTAGCAGCCCACGCGGCAGACCTTGCCAAGGGACACCCAGGCGCTTACTACCGTGACTACGCTATGAGCAAGGCACGCTATGAGTTCCGCTGGAAGGATCAGTTCCACCTAGCACTCGACAGCGAGACCGCGCTCCAGTATCACGACGAGACGCTACCCGCTGAGGGGCACAAGGAGGCACACTTCTGCTCGATGTGTGGCGAGCACTTCTGCTCGATGCGTGCTAGTCGTCAGCTGCAGAAGCGCATCGAGGACGACAAGTAATCAGCAAACCGCCCGACGACGCCCCATGATCATCATCACACCGCCCGAACGTCAGTATATCGAGAGACTGTTGCAAAGGTCAACAGTCTCTCAATCTTGCTCGCAAGATTGTCCTGACTTTGCAGAAAGGATGAAGCGCAAGGCGCTGAGGGGGAGGTCTGAAGGGAGCATACCTCCGTATGTGACCGAAGCCGAATCCCGAAAGCAACACAGCGATTCGCCTTTATGCAACAGTCTCATCGAAGATGTAGCTGGCGATATCGTTCATGTCGTAAGAAGCTGCACCTGTAAGGTACACCTGCGCATGCCGGGAGCTTCTGAGGCTGACTTTAGAGAGATCTTAGACAATCTAGAGCCCGCCTATCACCAGTGTGTCGTGCTGTGTGATCACTATGCGCTACTGGCGGAGTATGACGTGGCGGGCGTCTACCTACCCTATCGTCGTGTGGCGGAGTGGAGAGATATTCCTCTCGCTCCTCACCAGACGATAGCGGTCGGGGCGCATTCGCTGCAAGAGCTGCAAGAGCTACCTTTCACACCAGACTACGCCTTGCTCAGCCCGCTCTTTGATAGCATTAGCAAGGAGGGCTATCAGGGCAACCCCGCCTTACTCTCGTGTCGGGAGGAATTGCTCAAGCTCCCTTACCCCGTCTACGCCCTTGGGGGCATCACCCCCGAAAGTCAAGAGACTGTGGCAAAGGCGGGTTACGCTGGGGTTGCGGTGCTAGGCGACATCTGGTCGCAACCGCAGGAACAACGACAAGAGCGTCTGGATCAATACCAAACGCCCGCCATCCTGACCGTTGCGGGTCACGACCCCACATCGGGTGCTGGCATCAGCATAGACACCCGCATCGCAAATGATCTGAGCGTGCAGTGCTACAGCGTCATCTCTACGCTCACGGCACAGAGCCTCCACCGCTTCGTCTCCGCTACCGCTACGCCGTCCGACCAACTACAGAAGTCGCTGACGACGCTTCTCTCCGACCAACCGGTCACCGTGGCTAAGCTCGGTATGGTGCAGAACTTACAGCAGGCGGTGCAGATCGTTGCGCAGATGAAGGCACTAGGCGTCAAGCGAATCATCTGGGACCCTATCCTCCAGCCCACAGCCGCCGAGGAGACGCAGCCCAACCTCTGGACAGAGGAGCAGGACAAGTTCGCTACCCTATTGAATGAAGTAAGCCTCGCCACGCCCAACAAGCCTGAGGCTCAGGCGCTCTTTGGTACAGACGAACCTGCAGAGCTCCAGCGCATCGCTCAGAAGCACGGCGTGGCTATCCTACTCAAGGGTGGACACGACACCACTTCGCCACGTCTTGTGGTCAACCAACTGATCACTAGCGACGGCATCCACCCCTACTACACGCATCGCTACGACAAGTCGATCCACGGCACTGGCTGCATGCTCTCCGCAGCAATCGCCAGCTACTGGGCCATGGAGTACAGCCTCGTAAGCTCCGTGCAACGTGCTTGCCACTACCTCGCCACCATCTTTGCGGAGCAACCAAACCGTCCTGGGCGACAGCTACTTTACCCCAAGTTTCTTTCAGGAAATTGGAAGAAGCAGCATCTGTACTTTGACTTTGACCTACAGTACGTGACCAACGAGTCAGACCCCGACAGACTATATAATAAGGTATCCCAATACCTCGAGGCGGGCGGGCGCTGGGTGCAGCTACGACTCAAGGAGGCGACCACCGAGGAGCGCATCGAGATGGGCTTGCGCCTGCGCACGCTGACCGATCGCTACCATGCCTGCCTACTCATCGACGACGACATCATCGCCACCATCGCTGTGGACGCTGACGGGGTGCACCTAGGCAAGCGAGACTGCCCTCCGCAAGAGGCGCGACGCATCCTAGGCGAAGAGTACATCATCGGCTACACAGTCAATAGCCTCGACGACCTACCCCGTGCTTTGGCAGCTAACATTGACTACATCGGTGTGGGACCCTATCGAGACACACAGACCAAAGCGCTCCTCGCTCCTATCTTGGGCTTAGAGGGGATCTCGCAGATCGCACAGCAAGCTCTAGAGACAGATCGCTGCTACACCAATCCTCTGATCGTGGCTATCGGAGGTATACAGCCAGAAGACGCTGAGTCGCTCTTAGGCGACGAAAACATTGACGGCATCGCCGTGAGCGGTGCCATCGAGCACGCCACCGATATGGACCAAGTCGTATCGCAGCTACGACATCACAGATCACACTTTCCTAAATATATCCTATAGACATACATCCTAATTTACTATATACATGCAGACTAAGTCATTGAAAATCGGAGACCACGACTTCACCTCGCGCCTCTTCATCGGAACTGGCAAATTTGCCAACAATCAACTTATGTCAGACGCGCTCGACGCTTCTGGCAGCGAGCTTATCACCGTCGCGCTTCGCCGAGTAGAGACCTCTGCAGGCCTCCACGATACACTCATTGAGAGCATCACACGCCCCAATGTCATCATTCTACCCAATACCTCTGGCGCACGCACTGCCGACGAGGCGGTCTACGCAGCACAGTTAGCCCGTGAGGCGCTACAGACCAACTGGATCAAACTAGAGGTACACCCAGATCCCAAGTACCTCCTCCCCGATGCTATGGAGACGCTCCGCGCCACCGAGCAGCTCGTCAAGGAGGGCTTCATCGTCATGCCATACATACAGGCAGACCCTGTCCTCTGTAAGCGACTCGAAGAGGTTGGTGCGCCTTGCGTCATGCCCCTCGGAGCTCCGATCGGTAGCAATATGGGACTCACCACGAGAGACATGCTACGCATCATCATCGCCGAGAGCACCGTTCCCGTAGTTGTAGATGCCGGTATCGGTCGCCCCTCGCACGCTGCCGAGGCTATGGAGCTAGGAGCTGATGCGGTACTCGTCAATACCGCTATCTCCACCGCTGCCGACCCAGTAGCTATGGCCATTGCTTTTAGAAAAGCTGTCGAGGCTGGTCGCTCAGCTTACGAAATGGGACTGCATCAGCCCGCCACCGATATGACCGCCACCGCCACTTCACCACTCCAAGGATTCTTTGACTAATGACATTCTACGATTATAAGCAGCAGTACAATTGGGAGCAGGAGTGTGCTGAGTTTGACACCTTTACTGCTCAAGATGTAGAGCACGCCATCGCCACAGCTACGCCTACCCTACGCGACTTCAAGGCGCTTATCTCTCCTGCGGGAGATGCTTACCTAGACGCTATGGCGACCAAAGCGCAGCAGCTCAGCATCGAGC
Organism: uncultured Porphyromonas sp.; assembly: GCA_900538385.1. Classification (GTDB taxonomy): domain Bacteria; phylum Bacteroidota; class Bacteroidia; order Bacteroidales; family Porphyromonadaceae; genus Porphyromonas. The sequence goes on along the minus strand of UWSO01000006.1, from coordinate 2,735 downwards.
GCTTTGGCAAGACCATACGCATGTACGAGCCTCTCTACCTCTCTAACTATTGCCACAACCACTGCGTCTACTGTGGGTTCAATCAGGAGAACGACATCGTCCGCAAGGTACTCACCATGGAGGAGGTGCAGGCTGAGGCAAAAGCTATTGCCGACATGGGCTTCACCCATATCCTCCTCGTGGCTGGCGAGTCGCCCAAGCATGCTGGCGTCGAGTACTACCGTCAGGTCATCGAGCTCATCCGCCCCATGTTTGCGCAAATATCCATCGAGGTACAGCCTATGTCTGTCGAGGATTACAAAGTCCTCGTCGAGGCGGGCGCACACTACGTCTGCGTCTATCAGGAGACTTACAACGAGGAGAGCTATCCACGCTTTCATCCCAAGGGACTCAAGGCCAACTACCGCTTCCGCCTAGAGACACCCGACAGAGCTGCCGAGGCAGGCTTTCGCAAGGTCGGTATCGGTGCCCTCCTAGGACTAGACAACTGGCGCACGGACGCTTTCTTTACCGCACTACACCTAGACTATCTAGAGAGCCACCACTGGCAGACCAAGTACTCTATCTCACTGCCCCGTCTGCGTCCGCACGTAGGCTCCTACATGCCCTCAGACCCGATCAACGACCGTCAGATGGTACAGCTCATCTGCGCTTACCGCATCTTCGACCCAGAGGTCGAGATCTCCCTATCCACACGCGAGAGCAGTGCCTTCAGAGATATGGCGGTACGCATCGGCGCCAACTCTATGAGTGCCGGCAGTAGCACGCAGCCAGGCGGTTATGTCAATCCCAATCCCGAGCTAGAGCAATTCTCTATCAACGACTCACGCTCTCCCGAAGAGATGATCGCTGCTATCAAAGCGCAGGGATACGAAGTCATCTGGAAAGACTGGGACCAGTGGATGTAACCCGCATGCCCCAAAACGACACGGGCATCGCTGACAGCGCACGATACGCGCGTCAGCTACAGCTCCCCGAGATAGGTCCCGAGGGTCAGCGACTACTCGCTCAGACGAGCGTGGCAGTCGTTGGCGCTGGGGGCTTGGGAGCTCCTATACTCTACTACCTCACGGCTGCAGGCATCGGGTGCATCGCCATCATAGACTGCGATGTCGTCTCCCCCTCCAACCTCCAGCGTCAGATCCTCTACTGTGAGTCCGACCTCGCACGCCCCAAAGCTATCCAAGCGCAAAAGCGTCTCACAGCACTCAATAGTACCCTTCATATCGAGGCCATGACCGAGCGACTCAATGAGACCAATGTAGCGACCCTACTGGCCGACTACCAAATTATCGTCGACGCTACGGACAACTACCCTACACGCTATCTCCTAGACGACTACACCCTTAGCACCACCAAGCCCCTCGTCCATGGTGCCATCGAGGGATGGAGGGGACAGTGCACCATCTTCGCACCCTCTAGTAGTCTACGCTACCGCGACCTATACAGCGAGCCACATAGCGCAGAGGAGACCGTACCGCCCGGCGTCATTGGCGCCACCGCCGGCGTCATCGGGAGCATCCAAGCGAGCCAAACGCTCCAGCTAGCCTTAGGACAGACGCCCTCCCTCCTCGGCAAGCTCCTCACCATCGACCTGTGGCACGGCTCGTGGCACACCTTCGACCTCGCCTGACTCGCCACCACGAGTAGCAACCTGTAGGGAAGCACGGTCGAACGCAGACCGTCAGTGCGTCCGTTGTCGAACGGCACAACATAAACTCAGTAACCTTTAACGGGGACGGACGCTGTAAACTTCGATACAACGGACGCACCAAGCTTGTGTCCCTACATGTGGACAAATCTCCTCGACCGTCCGGCAATAGACGCTGTAGCCTTTAATGCAACGCGAAATTGATAAGGATCGAGGGGTGGGTGGGGAGCTTTTACTGTGCGGAGCTTTTCGTATATTTGTGGGTAGAGGGCTTTTGATACAGATGTCAAAGGTCGAGATACTAACGAATAGATGCTAACGACTATGCTACGTAAATGGATGGCGATGACGATGACGATGATACTGCTCCTCGTGGGGGCTGCCGCCTGTCAGAAGGCTACGACAACAGAACAATCAGACACAACTACAGACACTATGAGTATGACGACACAAGAGAAAATGGACATCTTCCTAACACGCAGGAGTATACGTAAGTATAAGCCTAAACTACCGTCTCAGGAGCTACTAGACAAGGTGCTCGAGGCGGGCACTTATGCGCCCTCGGCAATGGGTAAGCAGTCTGTCACGATCGTGGCTGTGACCAATCGTGCCGTTCGCGACCAGCTCTCACAGCTGGCTAACAAAGCTCGCGGTGGGGACAAGGATCAGTTTTACGGTGCTCCAGCGGTCTTCGTCGTGCTGGCGGACAGGTCGCTGTCAAGCAATTACCTACAAGATGGTGCTCTGGTGGTGGGCAATATGCAGAACGCTGCTCACGCGCTCGGTCTCGGCACTTGCTGGATCAATGCGGCTAAGGGGATCTTCGAGCTGGAGGAGGGTCAAGCACTCCTCAAGGAGTGGGGACTGGAGGGTGACCTCGTGGGTGTCGCCTGCTGTATCATAGGCTACCCCGATGAGTGTCCCGAGCCTGCACCCCGCAAAGAACACTATGTGATACACGTTGACTAGAAGAGTCCGCAGGTGCAGGGACGCTTCCCCACATCGCCCTGTAGGGACGCACGGTCTGTGCGTCCGTTGTGTCAAAGGTTATAGTCTCGTCATTTTAACGGGGACGGACGCTCAG
>UWSO01000005.1 GCA_900538385.1 uncultured Porphyromonas sp. | reverse complement strand
AAGAATTTTTTCTTTCTTCCGTGGGTATTTTTGATTTCCTCGGGAGCTATTGGGACAATTCTTCGGGAGGATGGTGTAATCAGAGAGGATCTGTAGCCACTGTGTAGCCGTAATCTAACTGCGTATTTCCTACTTATCGCCATACGCAGCTCATAGACGACCAGGTATAATGTGTCAGCCCTGGAGCCCCCCGCAAGAAACATTCAAAATGTTTGGCTGTTTCGTTTTTTTTTTGTTACTTGCGTCACGAAAGAGAGATCTATCGCTTGAGGCTCTATAATCATTTTGCTATGACACTAAACTAAACTGCATAAACTATGTATAGAAAAGTCTTATCAATCATGCTACTACTCAGTGTACTCTCACACATATGCTATGCCACGACTCCGCCCCCAGTGGTGGACCAGGGATTGAGAAAGCTTGATGTGCCATCACTCGCATGCCCGCCAAACACCATTCATTCAGAACCCTTCGACCCCAATGCCAAAATGAGTGGTATAAATCGATCTGATCAAGGCTACTATGCAAATGCATCAAGAGACTACCAAGCCTTTACGGACAATCGGTATGCTATACAAGGCGTACAGATTTTTGGGATATTTGCCGATAGTCACTTTCAGTTGTCTACCGAGAGGCTCCAGCTGGATGATGAGGGACATATGCTTAATTCTATTAGACTAGAGGTCGCCTTTTGGGAAATGGGAGCTAACGGGTTGCCCGGAGAGCAACTATACCGAGAGGAGGTCGACATAGTCGGGCAGAGGACGGATGCGCTTTGGAATGCTGTAGGTGAAGAGTCTAAGGGGTATATTTATGCCTTTAAGATAGACCTCAAGGATAAAGTCTATCTAGAGAGTGGCTTCGTCAGTGTATGTGCTGTGGATACAGGAGAGAAGCATCAGACCTCCTTCTGTACGATCCACGACTCCTCTCGCTCTCTCCAAGGGCTCATATCAATGGAGCAAGAAGGCTCAGACGAGACTCGTTGGTTTGCGGGAGGCTTTAACTACTGCTTCTTAGGTAGCACGGATGAGCCTCTAGCCCAAAAGGGAGTTAAAATCAAACGCATCTTGAGTCCCAAGAGTAGCGAAAGGGGTAAGTACGCCATCCTTCAGATTGAACTTAGGAACTATGGTCTGTCCCACGTTTCAGATGCAACCTTTGAGCTATACGAGGGTGAGCGACTGCTTTTTACCGAGCGTATTGATAATACGATCCTTAGTGGTGAGTCCTTCAAGTACACATTCTCCCATCGTATAGATTGCTCAGCTCCAGGAGAGCACATATACCGTCTGAAAAATGTTACTCCCCAAGATGCTCTCAAGGCACCTCAAGAGATTACCTTCAAGACCGTGTGTAATGTGGATGCCCCTTGTGCCTCCTCCAGCTCCTTCCAAGGTGAGTACAAGTGGATCAAACGGGTGTCTTGTGGCGAGATAACCAATGATACGGGCTGGTCTCTATACTCAGACTACAGAGACTATAAGACTGAAATACGTGCCGGAGAAACATTGACTCTAGAAATTGACAAAGAAGCTCGCAATGGAGACTTTGTTAAGGTATGGGTTGACTGGAATGAAAATGGGTTATTTGACGACCTAGGGGAGTTCATCGGATATGTTCCCAACTCAACTCTGCAGATACGTATCCCTGAACACATCAGAGCAATACCTGGAGATAAATGTATGCGTATCGTGCTGAGTAATCAAGATGTATCCCCTTGCGAAGCATATCAATATGGTGAGACTGAGGATTATACCCTGACTGTAGTGCCAAACGAAGAATCTCCTAGATGTGGTCTAGATGTAGATCCGCTAGAGTTGACTATGAAGGGAGATGAGAGACGGACTCACACTATCGCTATAGCTAATCAAGGCAAGTCAGACCTTCACATATCCGCAGAGGTTGAGTACCGTCTACCATCATTTCCTGGGATAAGACCCGTCTCCCAGTCAGCTTCTGCGCCAAGACCTACTCTCCGAGTCGAAAGGCACAGTACGATGACAGATCCGCCTTATGATCCAAAGACAAGATTGACCTTGACCTATGCTGGTTTTTATCAGGGGGATATTGGTGCAGACAACGTTTACGTGTCATTTGCACACTACTTCCCAGGGATTGCACTAGGACATATCTACGGTATGCAACTCAGTAGCGTGGATGTCTATATAGCTCAACCTGCAAGGAAGTCCTTCGTATCCGTATGGCGTGGAGAGCGTCAGTATAAGACAGGAGCCGAGATATATCGGCAGCAATTCACTCCTGTAGCCCACGGATGGAACCATATAGAGCTTACGACACCTGTCACCATCTCAAACGAAGACTTATGGATTGGAGTATCACTAGAAGGATGTAAGGGGATACCTCATTTGCTAGGTCTCGACGGAGGTCCTGCGAGCATTGGCTTTGGGGATATGATTAGTATTGACCGCAGTTCTTATTGGTGGTCCCTAGCAGACTTAGGAACAAATGCTAATCTACTGATACGAGGAAATGTAACAGGGGCTCCATCGCCATGTCTTCGCTGGATTACTTTAGACAAAAAGAAGCTAACTATAGCTCCAAATGGCTCAGGGAGCATCGAGGTCTCCGTAGATACTAGAGCTTTATCGTCTAGCCTGTATGAAGCAGCCGTAATCATACGTAGCGATGATCCGCTCGTTTCATACTGTAAGATTCCCATCTATCTCAACTTGACATCTCCATCTGAGATTACCCAGCTAAAGGGAACAGGAGAGTCCGACTTTATAGTCGTAGACAAGTGTCTGCAACTCAATACGGATAAGGCTACTAGTTACATTGCTCTATTTGATATGGCAGGAGCTCTCTTGCAGGTAGAACTAGGTGGCAAGAGTCTAGATATGAGGCAATACGAAGCAGGCATCTATCTTGCTAAGGTGGTCTACGCTGACGGGAGCGAAAGCTCAGACCTCATTATGATTCAATAGCTATAATGCTTAGACTATACGTATCACTTTAACAACTATACAACACAATGAAACGAATAGGATTACTCCTCTGCACAATTATGTGCATCAGTACTCTAGCTCTAAGAGCGCAGTACATCATCAATCCCGACCTGCCTGTGCCAGCTACTCAACCAGCTACAGATGTGAGTGAGTATGGCTTCAACGCCAATTGGCAGACCGTCTCTGATGTCCAAGGATACTTGATAAAGACCTATGTCTCACACAAAGCCACGGCTGACGGAGAGACTTTCGACTTTATCAATACCGACTTTGACTTCATCGAGACTGACCGCACGACGGAAGATCCCGACGACAATGGGACTACCGAGAATGGTATGGTCATTGACTTCTTAAAGGAGCCAAGCAGAGGGAACTGGAAGACGGTCAATGCGGTTTACGCCAAGGGTGTATTGGGCATCAATAATGCGTGGTATGCCGTTCTGGCTAATGGGGCTATTCTATCTCCCATTCTAGACTTGGATAAAGGGGAAGGTAAGGTCCACGTACATTTTAGACTCAAAGGAGATAGCAATGCTCACCGTCTTGTCGTATATCTCCGTAATACAGACGTTATGCCAAATGAAGTTATAGATAGTGACACAATCTCCGTCACTACAGATTGGGTAGACCATGAGATAACGCTATCTGGGGGTAAGAAGCATTGCGACATTATGTTTATGGGCTTAGACGCTGGCAACCAAAAACCTCTTTATTACTTCTTTGACAAGCTCAGAGTATATCAAGAGCTTCAGGCTGGAGACGAACCGTATGCTCCCTATTCGGACAGCCAAACGATAGATCCCCTAGCAACTCAGTTGTATGTAAATACCATCGATCTAGCCCCTGGGGAGGAGTACTCCTTCTCTGTGTCAAGCAGTGCAAAAGGGGAGGTCAGCCCAGAGTCTCTTAAGCGACATTTGACGGGAAGAATAGAGAGTAATGAGCATATCTCTCCACTGATGAGACAACCTGTCATCATCCTTGACGGCAACACCCTTCGTATAGAGGGCTGTGAGGATCCAAGCAACGTATCGGTCTACGACCTAAGTGGCTTACTCATAGGCAGAGGTCGTACCTGTGTCGCTCTCCCGAGAGTTGGAACCTATCTAGTCTCTATCGGAGAATACACGTATAAGGTCCTATATATCGACTAATCTCTTACAGGGGGTGTTCATATAAAGGTCTTTGAAGAGAGAGAGCTGTGTCAAATGTTTTACTTCATCGGTATAGAACTGCGATTAGCTCCAGGTAAACTAGAGCGACTACCCTTCAAAGTAATCTATACCTAAAGAGTACGACATTTGACACAGTCCTACGGCAAAACAAATCATCCTAGAATCTCCTATGCAACTATGATTAAAACTAAGAAGTCTCTCCTAATCTTTGTGTTTGCAATCTTATCCTTATGGAACATCAGTTGCTCTGACGATTGTGACATAAAGCTCTCTCAATATACCTACTCTATAGAGGTATCTGAGGTTACGGAGCGTAGTGCTTGCGTAGCTATTACACCGTCTGTAACTGAACAACGTTATTTCTGCGGAGTCTATCTAGCGACCTCTTTGGAGGGACTTGAGGACTCGGAGATTATTCGCAAACTCTCTGATGTAGATGCGAACACACTACAGCATCACAGCTTCACAGGTAAGCAGAAGCTGATGTTGGATACACTACAAGGTGCAACCAAATATGTGGTCGTAGCTTTTGCATTGGACACCCCGACAGGTCAGCCAGTATGTCGTAAGACGTTTCAAACAGCTGAGTCTACAACAAAAGATCTCGGACCTGGAGCCAACTGCTACATAGTGTCAGAGAGGGGGCAATACAGCTTTACCCCTCTACATGTCAGTGGTAAGCCTATCGAGCATATTGACAAGGTTGACTGGATTTGGACAACTAAAGTTGCAGATCGCGAAGAGCAGCTACTACTCTCTGATGTACACTATGATGGGAGTAAAGTGTATTTGACCACTACTGGAGAAGAGGGTAACGCCATAATAGCAGGATTTGACAAAGATGGAACCATCGTCTGGGTGTGGCATATCTGGTGTACAGATCCTCCGAAGACGATGCAGTACGAAAATGGAGCAGTCTTTATGGATCGCAACCTTGGAGCAACTTCTGCAGATCCTTCAGAGGGTAAGGCAACTTGGGGTTTGGTATGGCAGTGGGGACGACCGACTCCTTTCTTCGCTGGCTACGAAGAAACCGAATGGGAAAAGGAAAACGTCTTCACCGAGTGTGTGCGTTGGACAATTTTGAACCCCAAGTATCTAAAGAAGTGGCAAGTCGAGACCAAGGCTGTAGATCTAGCTACGGCTATCGCTCATCCTACGACATTTTACTTCGAGGACAAAAGTTGCGACTGGCACACTCCGATCGATTTGACACTTTGGGGTGGGGTCAAGACAGACTACGATCCTAGTCCTGCAGGATTTCATATACCTCAGGTCTCTCAGTGGGAAGAGTTGATGAATAAAGTTCCTTCGGAAGATATGAGTGGATTCTACTATTCTTTCAATGGAAAATCCTCTTGGTGGCCCGCATCAGGAAGCGGTCGGGAATTTGATACTGGATGTAATATCATCGGCAAGGGGGGGATCTTCGTATGGTCATCTACGGCTGAGTATTTTACAGACCCTGTGCTAGGATTCAATAATGCCCCGATGGCTTATCGCCTTACGTATCAAATACCTGCAGACTTTATGTTTACGAAAACAATGGGCAATAGGTCGTTTGCTCACGCCATCCGCTGTGTCGCAGATTGACCTCAAGAGACCGTCGAGTGTAGAGTAATCGCTCGGCGGTCTCTACACTCGCTCCAGCAGCACGACATGCTCCACATGGTGCGTATGGGGGAACATGTCTACCGCACAGGCTCGCACGGCTCTATACCGCCCCTCAGCCATGAGGAGTGCTAAGTCCCGTGCCTGGGTCGCAGGGTTGCAACTGACATAGACGATGCGCTGTGGCGCTGCCCGTAGGATTACCTCTACGACGGGCGCATCCATACCTGCACGTGGCGGGTCGGTCACCAGCACCTCAGGACGACCATGCGCTGCGACGAAGTCATCGGTCAGGATCGCTTTCATATCGCCTGCGTAGAAGGTAGCGTTCGTGATCCCGTTCTGATCTCTATTGACAAAAGCATCCTCGACAGCCTCTGGCACATACTCGATCCCGATGACAGAACGACAGCTTTGTGCCAAGTAGTTGGCAATCGTCCCAGCACCTGTGTAGAGGTCGTAGACCACCTCATCGCCCGTGAGCTGAGCATATTCACGCACCTTCTCATAGAGTCGCTCCGCCTGCCGACTATTCGTCTGGTAGAAGGACTTAGGTCCGATACGGTAACGCAAGCCGTGCATATCCTCCTCGATGTATGGCGCGCCGCTGTAGAGCTGCGCTGGGAGGTCGGCCAGGCTGTCGTTGAACTTCGTATTGACCATGTAGTAGAGCGACGTGATCTGGGGGAAGCGCACACGCAGTGCCTCCAAGAGCTGTACGCGCAGCTCCTCCGTCCCCTCGGCGAAAGCGATCAGCACCATCAGTCCGCCCAGTGTCGTGGTGCGGATTAGGAGCGTTCGCATCACACCCTCGTGCGCTCTCTGGTCGTAGTAAGGGTACTCCTCCCAGCGCGCTAGGCAGTAGTCGTTGAGATAGTCTCGTATCTCCGAAGCTATCGGGTCGGCTATCTGACAAGTCACGCCGTGCAGGTCTAGTACCTTGTCAAACATGCCAGCTTTGTGAAAACCTACCCCGCAAAGCTCCTGTTCGCTTGCTTCCTCGGGCAGGCTTTTGAGCTCCTCCTCGGTAAGCCAGCGCTTCTTGCTAAAAGTAAACTCGACCTTATTGCGGTAGTGCCACGGATCCTCACACCCTACAATCGGCTCTGTGTGCTCTATTGCGATATGTCCGATGCGGACCATAGCGTCCGCAGCTTGCTGCGCCTTACCTCGAAGCTGCTCCTCGTAAGGTAGTTGCTGCCACTTGCACCCGCCACACGCACCGAAGACCTCACAGCGAGGCTCTACGCGCAGTGGCGAAGGCTCTAGCAGCTCCTCGATGGTGCCCGTCATATAGCTCCGCTTGGAGCGACCGACACGTATGCGACAGCGGTCGCCGGGTGCCGCATAGGGAACGAAGAGCACCTTATCCTCGATATGTGCTACGCATTGTCCCTCGGCACCCATCCGCTCGATGAGTACATCGTCTAGATATCTAGGCTCTTTGCGACCTCTTGCCATAGGTTACTTACGGGCGAGCTGCTGCTCGACAAGCGAGACGTACTCATCAGCCAGTGCCGAGGCAGCCTCCTCGGTCGGAGCCTCCGTATAAACCCGGACGATCGGCTCTGTATTGCTGGGACGTACTTGCACCCACGAGTCTTCGAAGTCGATCTTCATACCATCCTCTGTCAAGGGCTTCAGCGAAGCAACCTCACACTCTAACTTTGCAAAGAGCGCTGTCACGTCCGTCTCCGCAGGTAGCTCTACACGGCGCTTGCACATGGCGTAGTCGGGGTAGCGCTTACGTAGCTGACTAACCGTCTCGCCGTTCTTTGCCAAGTGAGTGAGGAAGAGTGCGATACCAACGAGCGCATCTCGTCCTGCATGCAGATGCGGATAGATAACGCCGCCATTACCCTCGCCGCCAATGAGCGCATCGGTCTCTCGCATACGCTTGACCACGTTGACCTCGCCAACCGCTGCCGGCGTATAGCTACCGCCATGCTGCTCGGTGATGTCTCGCAGAGCTCGCGTCGAACTCATATTGGAAACTGTATTGCCACCCTCATTATAGTCGAGGAGGTAGTCGGCGACAGCGACCAGTGTGTACTCCTCGCCAAAGGGGTGACCCGTCTCGTCAATGATCGCTAGGCGATCCACGTCTGGGTCTACCGAAAAGCCCACATCGGCATGTGCTATGCGTACCAGCTCGCAGAGATCCACGAGGTGGCTAGGTAGTGGCTCTGGGTTGTGAGCAAACTTACCGTCGGGCGTGTCATTAATCCCTCTCCACTGCTTGACGCCAAGCGCCTCAAAGAGCGGTGGCAGAGCGATAGCTCCGACCGAATTGATTGGATCGTAGGCGACCGTCAGCTCAGCCTTACGGATAGCCTCCACGTCTACCTCGGGCAGTGCGAGGATTGCGTCAATATGCTTCTGCAGATAGGAGTCGGTCGAGATGACTTGCCCCAAATCTTCTACCGAAGCAAACGGCACGGTGTGATCTTCCGAAAGACGTAGCACTTCGTTGCCACGGTCTGCGTTGAGGAAGGTGCCGTCGCTCCCCAGGAACTTTAGCGCGTTCCACTGGATCGGGTTATGCGAAGCGGTGATGATGATTCCGCCGTTGGCACGGTGTCCTAAGACAGCCATCTCCGTAGTGGGTGTCGTAGCCAGTCCTATATTGATTACATCGCAGCCCATACCGAGCAGCGCGCCGATGACCACCTGCTGCACCATCTCTCCCGATAGTCTGGCGTCGCGACCCACCACGATGGTTGGTCTGCTGATAGACTCGTAGAGCTTGATGTGCTGTGCATACCCCACGACAAAGTGTGCTATCGTCAGTGGGTTGAAGCCGTCTGTCGGAGAGCCTCCGACAGTACCGCGTATTCCAGAGATTGATTTGATGACCGTCATAGTATAGATTAAGTGTGTTGTTTCAAGAATGAGTAGCTAGGCGTATGCCTTAGCACAAGCTGGCATCAGAGATGCCCGTAGGAGGTTAGGACTCCTCGACAAACTGGTACCATACCTCCTCGCAATACATCGGAGCGCCCGCATTGTATGCGATGTTGGGTCCTAAGAGGAAGGGAACGAGGAGACGTATCCTAGCGCCATTGCCCACCATCGTGAGCGGATAGGCGACTCCCTCGCACATCAGCGCATCGATGGAGTGACCGTACTGCTCTTGGATCAGCTTGTAGTGGATAGAGCCGGTGCGGTCGCGTGAGTTAATGTAGATAAACTCCGTAGACTGCTGATAGCCCTTAGAGAGGTTGTCAAAGTCATGTTTGTAGTCTGGTGCGATGAAGCGCCCTTTCATACGTAGCATGACGCGCGTACGCTCAGGCTTAGCCAGCTCGCCACCTTTGTCGATGACCTGCATGTAGACTCCATTAGGGAACTTGTACCATACGGCGGGATCAAACTCTTGCTGCTCCTCGACACCCTCCTGCACATTCATCCCTTGCTCCTGAATGAAGTTGTCTATCATCTTCTTCTCGTCGCGTAGCATCTCCGAGAGCGACTTGATATGCTGCTTATCGCGACAGCTGGTCAAGGCTCCCTGCCCCAGTAGGAGCATCAGGACGAGTGTCACAAGGGTGGTGATGGTATGGTTTGTTGCTTTCATATATCTATTGTCTAATCTCTAATTTCTAACCTCTAACTTCTAATCTCTGGGTAGTCCTGCACAAGCTGGCGCAACCCCTGCCACACGAGTGCTAATGCATCCGACAGCGTACCCTGGTACTCAGCACCCGCAGCGTTCAGATGCCCGCCCCCGTCAAAGAGTTTGCTCGCCACTTCATTGACGGGCAAGTTACCTTGCGAGCGAAGCGATATCTTGACCGGTTCGTCGGGATCACGCTGCTCTCGGAGGAATGCGACGGCTCGTATACCTGCCACATCAAGGGGTACATTTACCAAGCCCTCTGTATCTCCAGGCTCTATGCCAAAGCGGTCAAAGTCCTCCTGCCTAAGCGTAAAGACTGCCACCCCAAGATCGAGATCGTAGGTCGTACGCTCGTTGATGATGTAGCCGAGGAGGCGCTGTCGGTTCAGCTTGTCACTCTTGAAGATCCGCAGCACAATCTCCTCATGCCTCGCACCGACCTCTAGGAGATGAGCGATCGTCCTAAAGAGCGTCGGGGTAATCGCTCCATGCCGCAGGAGTCCCGTATCGGTATAGGTAGCCGCCAGAAGGCAGGTCGCCATATCGGCACCGCCATACAGCTCTAACTCTCTCGACGCGCCACCTCCGAGTAGCTCAGCTATGAGAAAGCCCGTAGCACATGCCGAGGTGTCGCTATAGATCTCATCAACCAGCCCCATCTCTGGCTCTGGATGGTGGTCTATCATCACGGAGCGCACCTCAGGCTTACCCACGATCTCAGCGACCAAGCCCTCAAGCGGGTTGCCGATACGTCCCAGATGGTTGAAGTCGACCAAAAGCAGTAGCCTTGCCTGATCCAATATCTGACGTATAGGCTCTAAGTCGCTCTGTGAGGAGAGCTGATGTATCGTCTCAGCGCCAGGGAGCCAAAGAAGGTTGTCCGGTATACGCCCTACGACCATGATAGAGACCTCGTCAGCACCTCGTGTCAGCAGATAGCTACGCAGCGCCAAGGCACTGCCTATGCAGTCCCCGTCAGGCGACTTGTGTCCTACGATGACAACACGACGCTCGCCCTCACCTCCTAGCGAGGTAAGATCCAAAGTGTCTGATAAAGGTCTATTGCTAAGCTGCGACATAGAGATCGGAAAAGGTATACACCCGCAAAGATACGAAATTAGAGGTTAGAAGTCAGAGACTAGAAATTAGAGGTTTTCTCTAGGAGTGCTAGTGCCTTTAGCCTTTGAGCAATAGCCAGCCGCCTTCACCAATTTCTAGCGATAGAGGTAGGTGAGGAGGACGAGGAGACTGGCGAGGAGGGTGACAGCGATGACTATGCGGATGGTGCGACGGAGTGTCTGTGCAGTGACAGGGTAGATTTGAGTGCCGATATAGGGCTTCTCGACGAGCATACCGTGGTAGATGTTGGGTCCGCCAAACTGCACCCCGAGGATCCCCGCCAGAGCCGACTCGGGATAGCCCGAATTGGGACTGGCATGCTTGCGTGCATCACGCCACACGGTGCGTACAGCTCGCCGACTCGGAGCCACGAGGAGCATCAGGAGCGCCGTGAGACGAGATGGGATATAGTTCGCAGCGTCATCGAGGATGCGTGCAGCAAAGTAGCCGAAGTCTTTGTAGTGCTGGTCTTTGTAGCCGATCATGGAGTCGAGCGTGTTGATCATTTTATAAGCCATCATGAGCGGCACTCCGCCCAGAGCGTAGAAGAAGAGTGGAGCGATGACGCCGTCGGAGAGATTCTCCGCAAGCGTCTCCAGCACGGCGGTGCGGATCTGCGCAAAGGTGAGCTGCGAGGTGTCACGACCCACGATCCAGGAGAGACGCTTGCGCGCCCCCTCGAGGTCGCCAGCAGCCACATAACGCTCTACAGCCAAAGCTTCGCCGATCAAGCTCCGCGGACAGATCGCAAAGAAGAAAAAGATCGTTTGCCAAGCCAATAGGACATAGCGATAGTCCGCTAGGAGCCATTCGACAGCAAAGAAAAAGCCCCACACGCCCAGCACGAGTATGAGAGAGAGGAGCGTGCCTTTTGCCTTCTGATGGGGCGGATGGTTGAGCCAGCGCTCGCCCCATGCGATGAGCTGGCCGAAGAGTCGTATCGGATGGAGCGCCCAGCGTGGATCGCCGAGGAGCAGGTCGAGGAGGAGGCCGAAGAGTAGCGGATACATACTATAAGTAGCTTGACAAACCTCGGAGCAACGCTTGACCAGCTTCTGGCGACTGCACCGAGAGCCTGAAGTGGCGGGGCGAAAGGGAGCGGAAGTTGGCCGCATCTCGGATCAAGACGCCATGCTGCGTGACGAGGTACTCCTTGAGCTGGGCTGCGGTGCCGCACCCCTCATCTAGGCAAGTAAGGAAGTAAGACGTGGGGCTGGGTGTCAGCGAGACACCGGGGATCTGAGCCACTTCGTGAGCGAGGTGTTGCGCCTCCCGCACTAAGCCCACAGCATCTGGCAGTAACTGGTCGTAGTGCTGGCAGATGTAAGCGCCCGCCTCTAGGGCAAGGGCATTGACGCTCCAGGGCGAGCGGAGCGGTTCAAGGCGAGCCAGCAGCGAGGGGTGAGCAATGATGTAGCCGAGACGTATACCTGGGAGCGCAAAGCTCTTGGTCAGCGAACGAACGATGATCAGGTTGGGATGATGCGCCACTTCGTCTAGGAGCGTCACAGGCTCGGCACAGAGTTCGGCGTAAGCTTCGTCCACGATCACGTAACTATCTGGATGCGCCGAGCAGTAGTTGAGCAGGGCAGCTCGATGCGAGATCTCACCGTCGGGATTATTTGGCAGAGCACTCCAGAGGAGGTCGGCAGGGGTGCTTTGGCTGGCTATGGCACTCGTCGGGATATAGGTAATGTGATGGCGATAGAGCTGACAAGCGTCTTCATACTCAGCAAAGGAGGGGACGGTGATGAGCGTCTTGCCTCCCGCAAAGAGATGCGCCAAGAGGTAGAAAGCCTCTGTCGATCCATTGGTCACCAGTAGCCAGTCGGGATCGAGGCGCCAGTGCTGTGCCAAGAGTTCCCGCAGCTCCTTCGCCTGGGGGTCTGGATAGTGGGTCAGGCTCTCAAGTCGTCCTGAGAGGTGGCTTATAATTTCGCCCGCATGGTTGCGGTAAGGCACATTGCTAGAGAAGTCGTAGCGCACGAGCGCTCCGTAGCTGTATCGATCGTCCCCGTGTCCTACTATCATACGTTGCGCAGACTTTGTAGCATATACTCTATGTCTAGATGCTGACGCATGTGCTCGGCGAGGCGGTCGTAAGCCGCTTCGCGCGTAGCAAAGGTGCGCTCTAGGTAGTAGGTTCGCTCAGGAGCTACCTCGTGCAGGATCTGCTGCACGATCGCTTCATTGTCCCAGATGCCGTGCATGTAGCTACCCCACAGGCGAGGAGAGACCCAGTAGCCGTCGGGTGTTTCGCCAGTTCTCATGACTACGGGCGAGTCGGGCGCATCGACGGGCTGCGTCACCCCGCAGTGGATCTCGTAGCCTTGGCAATCGGGAGTACCCGTAGGGAGGTAGGTAAAAGTGGAGGTACGTACCGCTTTATTGCTCTGTAGCGTGGTCTCTGTGGGCAGAAGTCCTAAGCCACGGACGGTGCGCGGTTCGCCCTCGACGCCATCGCTGTCGGTGATGCGCAGACCCATCATCTGATAACCTCCGCAGATGCCGTAGAGCGGTCGACCCGCCTTGTGATGAGCTAGGATGACCGCATCGAGCCCCTCAGCTTGTAGCCAGAGGAGGTCGTCGATCGTGTTCTTACTCCCGGGGAGCATGATGATGTCCGCCTGGCGGAGCGCCTCAGCGTCGGAAGTGAAGTAGAGCGTAATGCCAGAGATGAAGCGTAGCGAGTCAAAATCGGTAAAGTTGGAGATGTGCGGCAGTCGCACCACCGCCACATTGAGCGTATCGGGTCGAGGCTGCGCAGCGTAGCTGTCGATGGAGACTCCATCCTCTGCATCTATCTGCATATTGGGCAGGTAAGGGAGCAGCCCCACGACGGGAACCTTGGTCAACTTCTGAATGATCTCCCGCCCCGAGTCAAAGAGCGAGCTGTCGCCTCGGAACTTATTGATGATGATTCCCTTGATCGCAGCGCGCTCTGCTGGGGGCAAGAGCTCGATCGTCCCGTAGAGACTGCCGAAGATCCCCCCACGCTCGATGTCCGCCACGAGGTAAACGTCAGCTCCTGTCCGCAGAGCTACCCGCATATTGACGATGTCCATCGGCCAGAGGTTGACCTCCGAGATGCTGCCCGCACCTTCTATCACGATCGGGTTATACTGACTCGCCAGTCTGTCGAACGCTTTCATCGCCTCTACAAAGAGCGGCTTGCGCTGCTCCGCGTTGAAGTAAGAGCGTGCCGACTGATTGCCCACCGCCTTGCCGTTGAGGATCACTTGCGTGGTCTGATCGGCCGTCGGCTTGAGGAGGATCGGGTTCATATCGGTGTGGCAAGGTATGCCGCACGCCTCCGCCTGCACCGCTTGCGCACGACCTATCTCACCCTCCTCGGGGGTGGGATAGCTATTGAGCGACATGTTTTGCGCCTTAAAGGGAGCGGGCTTGTACCCCTCCTGTAGCAAAATACGACAGATGCCTGTCGCCACGATGGACTTTCCTACGTCGGAGCCAGTTCCGACGAGCATGATCGGCTTTAGCTTACTCATATTGATATATTTCTCCAAAGTTAACCTCCTGCGCCATCGCTTCACTAGGCGAGAGCTTGCCCAGCAAAATACGATAAGCGCGAATGACCCCGGCGTGCGTCACAAGGAGCGTCTGACAGCCCTTGTTCCGCTCCGCCTCAAAGTCTGCTACCCGCGCCAGTAAGTCGTCGTGGCTCTCACCGCCTGCCGTCTTGGCATGCCAGTAGTCGGCAAACCACGCTCGCCCCGCCTCTTGCTCGTAGACTTCCTGCCAGGTGAGCCCTTCCCACGCACCGAAGTTCAGTTCGCGCAGTCGTTCGTCTTGACGAATGGACAGTCCCTTGGTCCGAGCTATCTCCTCAGCCAAAACAATGCAACGAGAGGAGGGACTACTGTAAATCTCGTCCAGCTGGACTTCGCTCAGCCCCGCAATGATCTGTTGAGCATAGCGAGGGTACTCCTCCGAGAGTGGCGCATCGAGCCAGCCGTAGCAGATGCCTTTCGGTAGGGCAACAGGGGTGTGACGCACGAGGTAGAGACTCATACCGGTCAGGCGTAGATAGTTACCACAAGCGTGACCAGCAGTAGCGTCAGCTCTGCGAGACATTCGATAGCTCCCAGCACATCGCCCGTGTGTCCACCGATACGTTTGTTGCTAATGCGCATGATCAGTAGCGACTGCCCTATCATCAGCACGGGAGCCACAACAGCAGCCTGCCAGGGCAGGAGCAAGAGGGCTAGGAGTGCCCAGACAGCCGCAATAAGCAGCGTCTTCGTGGTGACCACTTGTCGCAAATGGGTCGCCTTGCTCGCCTCGTCACTCTTACGAGCGTAGGTCGAGAGACGCATCACGAGAATAGGCATCCAGCGCGCCACCACCGCCATCGCAACGATCGTTCCGATGGCGGTCTCGTAAGGTATGTAGCTCAGCAGCACAACACGGCTCATGAGGAGCATTACCAGCCCGAGAATACCGTACACGCCCGTCGAGCTGTCCTTCATAATGCGTAGCGTCGTATCCCTATCATGATACCCGCCGAAGGCATCGCAATAGTCCGACAAGCCATCCTCATGCATCCCGCCCGTGACAACTAAACCAACGATCACGCTCATCACCGCAGCGACAGCGTTTGGTAGATAGTAGCCGGCCAAGGCATAGATCCCCGCCATCACAGCTCCTACGATCGCACCCAGCAGAGGGAAGTAGCGAAAAGACTCCCCCATACGCTCCTCATGATACGCCACATGCCCCACCGGTATGCGGGTGTAGAAGAGTAGCGAGAGACGAAGTAGGTCCCACTCAGAGCGTATCGTGCGCCACAGATGCCAAGCCATAGGTCAAGTGTCTCTCCTTACTTGTCTACACGATAGACCGCCGCGTCCGCAAAGCCGCGCATATTGTTCATAAAGGCAACGGCCGACTGAACAATCGGATAGGCAACGAGGGCTCCCGTACCCTCGCCGAGGCGCATCTCTAGGGACAAGATCGCCTCTCCGCCTAGGTAGTCGATCATCGCTTGGTGTCCTGGCTCTTCGGAGGTGTGAGCAAAGAGCACATTGTCCACGATGCGTGGCTCCATCTCGTGTGCCACCATAAAGGCTGAGGTAGCGATCACACCATCCGCTAGGATCAGCATACCTCTCTTGTATGCCTCTAGGACACCCCCGCAGATAGCTGCGATCTCTAGTCCGCCCATCTGCGACAATAGCTCCATAGGACTTTGCGGATTGTAGCGTGCAGCCACCTGTTCGAGCACCTTGGCCTTATGTTCTAGCCCCGAGCCACGCAGTCCCGAGCCTGGGCCAATGATCGAGGCAATAGAGCGTCCCGTGATCTTGTGTAGGATCAGCGTCGCTGGCGATGTATTGCCGATACCCATCTCACCAAAGGCGATCACATTAGACCCACGCTCCGCCTCTTGCGCCACGCATTGAGCGCCGATCAACATCGCCTCAGCACACTCCTCAGTCGTCATAGCCGGCTCGTGAAGCATATTGCGGGTGCCGTGCATCACCTTAGCCGACTCGATACGACAAGCCTCAGGGAAGTCGTAGTCGACGCCCACATCTATGACACGCAGGCGAAAGCCATTTTGCCGCGCCAAGACACTACAAGCCCCGCCCCCCGAGACGAAGTTGATGCATTGCTGCCACGTGATCTCCTTAGGACATGGACTCACGCCCTCCTCGACGATTCCATGATCTGCAGCCATCAGTAGCAGCACGGGGTCGATCAGCTGAGGCGTCACACTATGCTGTATCATGCCCACCTTGTAGGCGATGCGCTCTAGTTGCCCCAGCGAACCCTTTGGCTTCGTGCGGCTGTCGATCCGCTCTTGTAGTTCTTCCTCAAAAGTCATACGCTCTCTTCTCTATATAAGTCTGAAATTAGTTCTGTCCGTAAAGCTCTGCCAGAGACCATCAAGTAAGCTTCATCGGCCGTGGCAGAGATATACTGGTTGACCCATCCCTGCAGATCTACAAAAGCTCGTGAACCCGCATCGGCAGCGTGCAAGCTCATGCCGATCTCGTTGCTCACCACAATGAGCGTATCCGCCTCACAGTGATGTAGCAGCTGCTGCCACTCACGACGCGCCTCTCTGAGCGAAGCCTCAGCGTCAAACTCCAGGTCACTATATATATTCGTAAGCCACAGCGTCACACAGTCGATCAGGACGACACGCCCAGCTATCTGCGTCTGGCTCAAGTAGCGAGGCTCCTCGATAGTAGTCCACTCAGGTCCACGATCCGCTTGGTGACGCGCTATGCGACGCTCGAACTCCTCGTCCCAGTGACGCGCTGTAGCGAGGTAGATCGGCTGATCAGAGAGCGAGCGCGCCAGTCGCTGTGCGTAGCCACTCTTGCCACTGCGCTGACCACCCGATATGTAGACCACCCTCGGACGCTGGCAGAGCTTGCCCCCCTCGTATAGGCGGTAGTCCCCATTGGCTAGGAAGGTGATCTCCTCCACTTTGTCTAGAGGACCTCCCTGTAGCAACGCCTCTAGCGCCCTCATGGTGAAGCCATGACTCATGAGCAGCACCAGATCCTCTGTATTGCTATGCTTTTGCTTTAAGTCGTGTAAGAAGCTCTGCAGACGCTCCGCAATAGCCTCGACCGTCTCGATCTCGTGCAACTCCTCGGCTGGCGATGGAATCTCGACAAAGGGTCGCCCCTCCCACCGCCCGAAGAAGCGCTCTCGCAGTCGCTCGTCCAGCACCAGAGGTGCCTTGCAGCCACTCGACGACATCATCAGCTCAGCCGAGCGACGTGCCCGCAGCTGATCGCTACTGTATATATGTGTGATGGGATACCCCTTCAGCTTGTCCCCCAACTGTAGACATTGCGCCACTCCTCGTCGAGTTAGCGTGCCAGCTGTCTGCCCCTGACAGATAGAGCGCAAGTTTTCCTCCGTCTCTCCGTGACGTGCTATAAGCAATCGCATAGATCAGTCTCTAGATTAAAAAGCCCCCTACAGAAGCCTCATGCAAAGGTAGCGAATTTAGAGGTTAGAGATTAGAAGAGGATCCTCTAGCGGCACAACTATTTCAAGGAGCACTTGATGCGCTGGAGAGCCTTTAGTCAACAGCTAGCCTTTTCTTCCGAGGAAATCCAAGAATTCCTCCGGAGGGATTTCTGATTTGCCACCGAGGAAATGAAAAATACTTCGGACTTATCGTTTGATTCTTCCGAAGTATCGTTTGATTCTTCCGAAGAAATTTTCCTCGCCTCCGTGGAGAATTTTCATTTTCCAGCGAGCTATTGGGAAATTCTTCCCTAGAAGTCGGAGGAGAGACAACGAGTTCGAGCAAAACAAAGGCAGACCATCGAGACATTTCGAAGGTCTGCCTTGATTAGTTGTTGGTATTACGACGGTCTCTGAGAGATCATCGTAGCCTATCTGGGATAGCCTACTCTATGATGAGTGGACGGAGGACCATCTCACCCTCTAGAGAGGTGATGCGTACTAGATAGCGCCCTGCGGGTAGCTGTGCAAGTGCTACCGTGGTCTCCTCGCCCTTGGCTTGCGCAGTGGAGAGCAGTGCGCCATCTGCAGCAAAGAGCTCGATAGTGCTACCGACACGCGTCCTGACGGTGACATAGTCACTGGCGGGGTTGGGGTAGAGAGTGGTCTCTATATTGAGCGTAGGAGCCTCTACATCTGTCGAGCCATCCATCGTGACACGTAGCTGGTCTACTAGAATAGTACTTCCTCCGTTGACTACGGGGACTAGCGAGAGTAGGATCGTTTTGCCCTTGTAAGCCGATAGATCTGCAGAGATGAGCGTCCAGCGGGGAGTTGACTTTTGTGGAGCTAGAAGCTCTATAGGTGTACCATTAGGCTCTGAGACCATTACCTTGAGCTCATCCGCTCTATCAGCCTTCAAGAAGTTCATGATGTAGCATGAGAAGGTTGGTTTCGCAGCATCAGCTGGTATGGAGAGCGGCGCAGAGAGAAGCTCGTTGTTGGGCTCGATATTTACACCCTTAAAGTTCCCTTTGATGAACTCCGTTGGGTAGAATTTACCGAAAGAGATAAGGCAGTCATCACTCTTCTCTGCGCCAGCCTTAACGCCGTCTTTTAACTCTAGACCGAGACGCTCTAGGAAGCCTTCACCACTAAAGGAGTCGAAGCCTAGCCCGTCGCCATCATGGTCGATGGAGCGCCATCCCTTGTCGATCTCCTTCTTATTGTCCATCCCACAGACGAATGGATAGCTAGAGATAGGAGCGGATACGGTGATGGACACCTTGCCAGTAGCGCTACCATTCTTGTTCGTGACCGTAGCCTCAACCTCGTAAGTGCCAAGCTTGTCAGCGGTAATCTGGCACTCAGCGTCGCTCACCTTCTTGAGGGTGAGTCCCTGTGGAGCCTTCCACTCAACCTTGGTGGCTGGTGCGACAGTTGCATAGTTAACCTTAAGCGTATGGGTCTCTCCCACGTAGAGATCTCTCGGACCCGAGAAGTTTACATTTTGAGGCTTGTCCTCATCTGTCATAAAGAGCTCTAAGAGCTCTGCAAACTGCTTGAAGTCAGGATCTGATGTTTGAACCTCCCCGCGACACTCGATCCACTTATTGTTCTTCCCGACAAGGACTAGTGTAGGAAGACCTCGCACGTCAATGCCAAGGGTGGGGTGCATCCTCGGATCAGAAAAGATGGGATAAGGTACAGGATTGCCCTTGCTGTCTTTGGTCCAATCCTTGCTCTTAGCTTGGATCTTACTCTTGGAGGCTCCTTCAGCCTCAACCCAAAAGACTTCAATTTGGTTGGTTCCCTCAGGACCGAACTTGGCATAGAGTTTATCCAAGGCTCCACTTTCGTGTAATACCCAACACCAATAGCACCATACAGCGGAGAAGTCAATCATAATAGCTTTGCCAGACTTGAGGATGGCATCTATATCGTGCTCCTTGCCATTGATGTCCTTAGCGACATACTTTGATGTCCTAAGATTGATAAGTTGGTCAGCTCGCCCAGCGCGGAGCTGTGAAGACTCACCGAGTGTAGAGCTCTCTACAAACTGGAGGTCTGAAGCTACGAGCTGTTGCTGTGCCGTAGCTTGAGTCGCTGGTAGGAGCATGCCTCCAACGAATGTGATGCTTACTGCTAAGCGTGTAATTAGTTTATTCATTAGTTATTCGAGTTTGAAAGTTTGTTCTTTGCTTAGTGTCCGCTATTTGGACTAAGAGGAGCCTTAGCGACCTCGTAGACCTCACCTGTCTTGTGGTCATAGAGGATAGCGACGACGGAGCAGTGATTGGGCTCGATGACCTCTCGCTCGATGGCACTGGTCTTATCGTAGCTCTTGCCTAGCCCATAAGGCTCTCCGTCGATGCCGTTGAGCGTCTGACGGAAGATGTGGTTGTGCTGATAGGCTTTGTCTAGTTCCTTCCTGAAGTGCTGAGGCGCTACGATGTCATCCTCGATGAGCCACAGCTGTAGGTAAAGCTCAGGAGCAGACTCTTGCGCAGTGGGGTCTAGTGCCGTGGCGGTGCATTGGGTCGTAACCTTGCGATCGCTCTCGGAGACCTGCAGGTCAATCTTGTAGAGCTGAGATAGCTCACGAATAGCCTGCATCTCGGCAGGCCACTGGGGATAGCTGTCGCTATAACTCTTGCTCCCGTTGCTGGCGAGTGGGCGACGATTGAATGTAGCGACGGGTAGCGAGCCTCCTGACTGAAGGCGCTCGAGGTAAGTAGCCGCCTCGGGGCTATATAGGCCTTTAGGGTCTTCCTTAGACTGGGTGCCGACCTCGGTGTCGCTCCCGTGTAGCGCTACGATGACCACCTTGTCACCATGAGGAACTGCAGCCTCCGTAATTTTCTTTGCAGCTATGGGGCAGTTGACACAGCCCACACCGCTGTAGTCCTCGATGAGCACGGAGCGCCCTTTTGAGGTCTCCATCTCATTGGGGATGAAGCGCTCACTCTCAGGCATTGGCTTGCAGGCTACCATAAGGGTCAGAGCTAGAGCTGAGAGAATTGTATAGCGTGTAGATAGTTTCATCTTGGTTGTATTGTCAAATGTGTGAATGAAGTGTCCAGGCGTTAGAAAGATCCGTTGTAGCTTAGGTAGATACCCTTCGTCTCGGGCATATAGCGACATACGCCACCTGAGCAGTTGATACCAGCGCGTGTGCGTCCGTAGCCGAGCTGTAGGCGGTGATTGCCCTTGGCGTAAGTGAGAGAGCCCATGTAGTAGTGCTCCTTGGTCATATCTATATTGTACTGATCGGATAGGGAGATCATCCAGTTAGGTGCTACGGATAGCTCGGCCAGTCCAAAGAGCCAGCTTCCCTCAGCCTGACGACTGTACAAGTACTGCAGCTCTGTGCGTAGCGTGTAGCGAGGAGTTAGTTTAAACTTGCCGTCGAGGACGAAGATGTTGCTATAGACGAGCGGATTATTGATAGCGTGTCCCTCGACCACCTGCTGGTTGTAGATCTGGTGGTAATACTCGAAGGTCATCGAGACGGTACGAGAGAACTTCTTGCTTAGCTCGAAGTTGAAGTCGGAGTAGTACAGCTCACCCATGCCGAAGAAGGGGTGCTGGTACCCATCCGTACCATAGAGCTTACCCTCTGGTGCATCTAGTGGTAGCTGATCAGTAGCAACGCTCTTGAGTCCTCGCACATGCGCATAGTTGACTCGTAGACTCGTACCATACTTACCACCTAGTAGGGTACCTCTGGGGATGGTATAGCGTATATCTCCCTGTAGTGCCCACTCGCCATCAGGCTGCGTAGCATAGGGGTAGAGGGCTGCGAGGGTGTAAGTATGATTAGCCGTGAAAGCTGGCAGATGGTTGATATGTAGTGGCGTACCGACCGTGGAGCGAGCGGAGAGGAAGTTAAAGTTTTCGCTGCGCTTAGCTTGTAGCAAGAGGCTTAGTCCACGCTGTGAGTAGGAGGTCGAGAG
The DNA here is from genome assembly GCA_900538385.1 of uncultured Porphyromonas sp. Lineage (GTDB taxonomy): Bacteria > Bacteroidota > Bacteroidia > Bacteroidales > Porphyromonadaceae > Porphyromonas. The sequence goes on along the minus strand of UWSO01000005.1, from coordinate 59,016 downwards.
CATCGCTACGGAGCCTGGAGAGTAGATGTAATGGTTTGTCGCTGTAGGGTCGCTGCTCTTGTAGGCGTACTCGCCATTGAGTACCCACCCTCCGAGCGTAAACTTAGCGCGTCCCCCGAAGGCGTGTACCTGACGGGGCAGGTTGAGGCGCATAGGACCCGTCATACCTGCGGGCGTCTCTACGGGAATGATCTCATCGTCCTCTACCTTATTGACATAGGAGCCGCCCAGCGTGAGAGTCATCTGATTGTCTCTTAGAGATGGAGTCCACTGGTGAATAGCTAGCTCGCCATCAGCTCCCGAGATGAAGCCCCTCTCCTTGTTGAAGAGGCGGAAGGTGCGATCGAAGTAGTTGCGCTGCTGTCCCGTGAAGCCTTTGAGTCGCACACCATCGTATGGAGTGAGAGATACGTGGACTCCTCGTACGGCATTGTCGATACCTAGTGTGCGCTCCTCGTAGCTGCGGAAGAGGATTCCCGATCCAAACTGATCGTAGAAGTCTCCCAGCGTGACCTCGCCATACTTGCCTATGAAGCCCTTGAGGTGCATATGTGGTATGCCTCGTCCCTGCTCAGGTTCGTGACCGGGCATCGGGCGCACTAGCTCTTCGTAGCGTAGTCCTAGCTCGAGGTAGTTATTGCGTAGGGTACCTGTGATGTAGCTATTGCCCATCCAAGTTTTGTTTCCGTTAGCTTTGTCATCTAGAGAGAAGAGCATATCGCTCTGCACGCTAAAGGAAGGAGAGAACTTATTCCAAGGCTTCCACTCGCTATTACTTTGTGCCGTGAGGGCAGTTAGTCCAGCGAGACCGATACAGGATAGGATGCAAAGGTGTCGTACGAGGTGTAGCGTATGTCGCATATAGTCAGTGTCTAAAAAAGGAGGATTGAAAAAATAGAAGGATCGAGCGTATTCGATCCGTTAGCTCGTCAAAGCATTTCAGAGGAGAGATGCTAACACTCTTATGTATGGGTGCTAGGTCTCTCCTCTTTTTTGTGGCTCGGTAAGGAATAGGTTTATTCCTCGGTGCTTTGAAGTATCTCACGCACCTTAGCGATCAGCTCCTGCTCACCACCATCGGTGTATCCGCTATGAGAGAATGCGACACGTCCCTTGCCGTCGATGACGAAGACATGGGGAATCATATTGACATTCATAGCTCGCTTGAAGTCTCCATTGGGATCCAGTAAGACTTCGTACTCAAAGCCTAGAGCATCGACTAGAGGCTTGACGCGGTCAGCGTTTTGACCTTCATCTATAGAGACCGCGATGAGCTTGACGCCCGTCTCCTCCTGCCAGTCGACATACTCCTCGTGGATCGCCTTGAGCTCGCGCAGACAAGGCTTGCACCATGTTGCGAAGAATGAGATGATAAAGGGCTTACCATCGTTACTTAGTTCGCTTGTGTTGACTACATTGTTCTGTAGATCCTTAAGCTCGACTTGAGGTAGCTGTGCTTGAGCTACAGTAACTACTATGAGAGATAGTAGGATAGTTAGAACGTGCTTCATATCAGTGTCTATTCGTTGTATATTACTTGACGGTTATTGCGAAGTTGACAGTCCAAGAGAGTGTCTCGCCACCATCCTCAGGCTTGAGCTGGATGGTCATACGATTCTTGTAGGTCTGACCAGCTTGTGTAGGGAGCTGCTTGAGGTGAGTTCCCAGAGTGGACATATCACCCTTACCCTTGATGTCAGACTCTAGGTCGTCCGCTACTAGGGTTGCATCGGTGGAGTAAGACTTACCAGAAAAGTTTTCGCACTGGATTCCAATGCAAGCAGATCCTGAGACAGCCTCATCAAAAGTTAAGGAAACCTTGTACTTAGCTGTCTTGAGTACGCTAAAGAAGAGGTCTAACTCATAAAAGGCTGCATCTTCTTTAGATATAGAGGCAACATAGTCGATGGAGCTACCTGAGGGGTACTTCTTGCCATCTAGCTTGTTGAAGAGGGATACGTTTTTCTCTTCGACTTTTTTCTCAGCGACCGTGACGGTGCAGGTAGCTGTCTTGTTACCAGCCTTAGCCGTGATAGTAGCTGTACCTGGGGCGATCGCCTTGACGACACCTTTCTCACAGACGGTAGCAACGGCTGCGTTGTCTGTTGTGAAGGTCACCTTAGCGTCTGCTGGAGTGACAGTTGCGGTGAGCTCCAGTGTCTCTTCAGGCTGCAAGGTAGCAGTGGTAGGTTTGAGCGTGAGTGCTGTTACCTCTGTGTTGGGCTTGTTGGCATCGGGACCGCAAGAGGAGAAGAACGCTAGTGTGAGTAGTGCCAGCGTGAGTGATAGATAAGTTGCTTTCATTTCATTGGAATGTTTAGTTAAGTTTTGATAGTGTCTAACGCCACCAAAGGTAATAAATATATTGGAAATAATGATAGTCTCGACAACGAGTCTTCGCTGCGGAGACACACATGGCAGAAAAACCAGAGCAAACAGAGGGTGCGGAGTATATCGGAATAGCCGAAACAGACGAACAACCTGGGGAATGGATCGAGGAGCTGAATAACCCGCATAAAGCGGACTATAGGTCAGCTCTAATCTTCTTGATGTCCTTTGATTCCTCCGACTCTCCCGAAGAATTTTCTGAATAGCTCGGTGGAAAATGAAAATTCTCCACGGAGGCAAGGAAAATTTCTTCGGAAGAATCAAACGATACTTCGGAAGAATCAAATGATACTTCCGAAGTATTTTTCATTTCCTCGGTGGAAAATCAGAAATTCCTCCGGAGGAATTCTTGGATTTCCTCGGGAGGAATAGATTGACGGGTGACTATTGGCTAGAGCTCCTAGCTAAAACTGGAAGTAGATAAAGGGCTGCACCCCACTGCTCTGGAATTGGACGACGAGCAGCACGACGAGGGCGAAGAGGAGCGCCTGACCGACGAGTGGCATACGACTGAAGCTGCGCTCGAGGGGGCGGAAGGCGCGCTGCGGGATGAAGTGCGCCACGAAGCCTAGCACGATCAGCGTCACGACGAGCCAGTAGCCTTCGAGGAATTGCGGGATGATCTCGGGGTGAAACTCGTACCGTATCATCTCAAACATTTGCCCGATGCCCTCCATCGTCGGCATACGGAAGAAGATCCAGGCGAAGCAGACGAAGTGGAAGGTGATGAACATACCTAGGTAGCGTCTCAGCCGTCCCATGGAGGCTCCGTCGGGGCGTGCCCATGGACAGATCTGCATATAGAGCTTGTGCAGGGCTAGTGCCACACCGTGCATACCGCCCCAGAGGATGAAGCGCAGGCTGGCTCCGTGCCACAGTCCGCCGAGGAGCATGGTGATCAGGAGGTTGAGATAAGTGCGCAGGCGACCACGACGACTACCCCCGAGCGGTATGTAGAGGTAGTCTCGCAACCAAGAGGAGAGGGAGATGTGCCAGCGTCGCCAGAACTCGGTGATGGTAGCGGAGCGGTAGGGCGAGTCGAAGTTGATATTGAAGCGAAAGCCGAGCCACAGCGCGATGCCGATAGCCATGTCGGAGTAGCCAGAGAAGTCGCAGTAGATCTGGAGTGCGTAGCCGTAGATGGCCATAAGGTTTTCGAAGCCACTGTAAAGAGTAGGGGCGTCGAAGACACGATCCACAAAGTTGAGCGAAATATAGTCGGAGATGATCGCCTTCTTGATGAGTCCCGAGAGGATCAGAAAGAGTCCTTCGCCAAACTCCTTTTTGGTGACCCATACGGGCTTGTAGATCTGCGGGATAAAGTCTTTGGCACGTACGATAGGCCCCGCGACAAGCTGAGGAAAGAAGGAGACGTAAAAGAGGTAGTCCACCCAGCGCCTCAGCGGACGTATCTCGCCTCGGTAAATGTCGATGACGTAGCTGAGTGACTGGAAGGTAAAGAAGGAGATGCCGACGGGGAGGAAGATGTCGAGCGGTCCTAGCTGTGTCGTGCTTATCTCGGTGAGTCCGACTAGTCCTGAGATCCACTGGACAAGCGGGGTGAAGAGCTCGAGGAGGAAGTTGGTATACTTGAAGTATCCGAGCATTCCGAGGTTGAAGCAGAGGGAGAGGGTGAGCCAGCGACGCTTGACTTTGCGCTCTGGGGCGGCTGCTATGAGGTGGCCGATGATGAAGTCGACCGTGGCGGTCATAATGAGGATCATAGCGTAGTAGCCACTGCTCTTGTAGTAGAAGAAGAGCGAGAAGCAAACTACATAGATGATCCGTGCCAAGGTGTGCTTACGCAGCAGGTAATAGAGCGGCAGGAAAAGCAGGAAGAGGACGAGAAAGAGTCCACTATTGAAGAGCATCGGGGCTGTGCTGTCGTAGGTAAGCAGCTCAGCAGCTCGTGTGAGATAGGGGGTGAGCATACGGAGGTTAGTCTTCGGAGGCGTGGGGGGTGACGTGGGGGGCATGCTGGCGCCACTGCTCATAGTCGTCTTGGAGAGCGGTGGCGATCGCCTCCCCTACCTTGTTATAGCCAGCAGCGGTCAGGTGGACTCGGTCACCTGAGAGGATGCCACTAGAGAGCAGCTGTGCAGCACCCGCCGCCCCACCGAAGTGAGCGAAGAGATCGATGTAGCCACACCCCAGCTCCCGAGCTTGCTGCTGCAACTCGTCAGCTATGAGCTGACAATTGGCATTAGCGCGGTAACTGGTGCGGTAAACAGTACGACGACGCCTACGCTTGCCACGACGACTTTTGTGAGCTGTACGGATCTTCTTATAGTTGGCGAGAGGCGAAGTAAGGACGATGGCGCAGTCGGGATTACTCGCTTGGAGCCTGCGTACTAGTCGTGCGACCTCCGCGCCAAAGTTGTTGCGGTCAAACTGCCGAGCGAGTGACTCATTGGTACCTAGCGAAAGGATGATCAGCCGAGGACGCAGGGTAGCAACGGAACTGGTGAAGCTCCCCTTGCTGTAAGTGTAGTAAGTAGCACCGTTGTAGCCGATCGTGTGGACGAGTGCACCGCCGCTACTACGCTCTAGGCTAGCGCCATACCAGACGGCCGAGGCGGGAGCGATCACCTCTGCCGAGCTAACGTAGCGACCCACGAGGAGCGTGTCGGTGACGATCTGCTCTGTGGTCAAGGTGTCGTGAGCAGGCTTCTGACTCTCTTCGCCAGATAGTGCAAAGGGCTCCGTCCCCCGCTTGCGGTAGATGACGATGCGGTCAAAGGTTTGTCCGCCACCGCACTGCAGGGTATAGGTGACGGCACCACTGGTTCTCGTTCGTAGCACCATGCCGGTGGGGCTCTCCTGGTCGTAGTCTCTCTGGGTGATCTTAACGCCCGACGTGCCTGCTGAGGAGGCTCGTATCACCGTGTGGATAGGCGGATTGGTTCCCAACAAGCGAAAAGGACCGACCCAACCGATCCCGCCATTGCCCCAACGCTGCGTAAAGGATTGACGGATCGGCATGGTAAAGTGTCCCGCCTGTATGTGCGAGTCGCCCAGATGAATGATCGAGACAGTCTGCGCAGTCGCTCTCGCCTCGTCACAAGCGAACCAAAGCTTGTCGAGGTAACCATCGGGAGCTACGAGCTGTGGCGTGCGCTGTGCCATAAGCGTCTGCGTCAAGAGGAGCAGGCTCCCTATGACGACGCAACTGATCCGTATCAACCTGCTACTCCTCATTGCCGATCAGATCTGCTGTGAGTAACTTAGCGAGCTGCCGCCCACCTGCCATAGAGATGTGGGTGTAGTCTTTTGCCGCCCACCCTTTGTCCACAAAACCTTGGATACCGCCGAGCGAAGCCATCGCCTCATGCGTATTCCAAAAGAGGAGTCCATAGCGCTGCGCCAAGCGATGCTGTATGCGGAGCACACGAGCCACTCCATTGAGTGGGTGTATCTCGCCATCACGCAGCGTGGCGCGGTCGGAGAGCGACATGAGTAAGATGGTGGCGTGTGGGTAGAGCTTCTGAATATGCTCGATACTCTTAGCCATGGCGGCGTAGTACCAGTCGTAGCTGTCGTTATTGTCCTGAGCGCTCACCACATTGAGTCCATAGGAGAGGATGATTAGGTCGTAGGGGCGGAAGCGTGAGAGCTGCGCTGTCAAGGCTGAGGAGACAGCATTAAGATTCGTCCCCATAGAGCCACGGAGACTGTAGTTGTCCACGGAGATACCTGTCACGCCGTCGAAGCAGACGCCATAGAAGCGCGTGCCATCGCCTCCCTCGGTGGCTAGCTCAACCCGCTTGACTCCACTCTGCGGGAGGGTGTACTCGGTCAATGCTCCGTGACTGGCGGGCAGCTCGACACGCTGCTGCTCGCCACCATTAATGCCGTAAGTGATCGCCACTGGGATCGAGTCGCTGACGTACTGGAGCGTCACGCGGTCGGCGGCACTCTTTAGCTTGTAGCTTGTGGAGGCGGCAGCGGTAGCGGTGGCAAAGGTTTCGGCCAATGTAAAGAGAGAGCGAGACTTACTCTTATTGGCGGAGATCTCCTGCCAAGCTCCCTCGAAGCGCTGCTGGATGCTTTGCCTAAAGCGAGCCACAGGCGAGGTGAGCGGTACGTAGCCCACACCTTGTCCGCCATAAGTCTGCTGGAGTGCCTGGCGAAAGGGAGCCACCAAGATGTCGCCCTCGATAAAGGAGTCACCAACGAAAGCAATGTGGACGGCCTTAGAATGCCCCTCTTGCAGTGCAGCGCGCAGACGACGCAACGCACTCTGCCCCTCGGAGTAGTCCATCAGACGGCTTGAGAGCTCTAGCGGAGGAAGCGTGTCGACCGCAGCTTGCGCACGACTGGTCGAGTCTCCTGTTGTGGTTGCAGAGTCTGCGGGAAGAGTCTCAGAAGCGAATGGATTATCAGATTCGTCTAAGGGTATGGAGAGCGTCTCTGACGACTGGTTCGCTGTCGTATCGAGGAGGTCACTCAGCGGGTTGAACCCCTTGACATTGTAGCCCGCGATAGGACCGACAGCGACGAGCAGCTCCGAGAGTCCATACGCTAGCAAGCCGCCAACGAGGAGTAGCCCGAAGCTACGGTAGAGATGATTTCTCCTTTTCATGAACTATGGGAGGCTTATCAGCGCTTGGCTTGTCGCTCTGCTTCCGCCTCTTTGCGCCGCGCCTCTTGGAGTAGCTTGTCCGCCTCGACGAGCTGATCGTAAAAGTGTGCCCCGAAGGCTGCTATCAGCGGTTCGCGGACAAACTGGTAGACCTTGATGCCGAGCTTACGTCCTCGCTCCACAGCCGCCTGACAAATGTCCCAGCGGTCGTAATGTAGTGACGAAAAGTATTTGAACTGACGAACACGGATCGGGTAGAGCCGACAGCTGATCGGCTTTTCCAGCTTGACCTCGGGATGGTTCGAGGCGTACCATTCGATGGCGCAGCGTACCCCTTCGGGAGGTGTGGGGTGAAGCGTGAAGGCGCAGTTCTCATCGTTGACCACAGAGAGTACCCGCTCGCCAGTTATGTCCGTGTAGCTCACCCCCTGATGATGGATCAGCTCACACGCCTCAGGGGCTAGGTGCGACTCGAGGAGCGAGAGATGACGCTGGTAGCTCTGGCACTCGCGCTCTGTAGCAGGAGGTCCCGCATCGCCATGCACACAGCAGGCGCCACGGCATACGGCGTAGTCGCAGGCGAAGCACTCCTCAAGGATCTCAAAGCTCACCACCTTGTCATCTATCTGTATCATCTCTCTGCGGGCGTTAAGGTTATCATCAAAGCTTTGCCCTCGCCTGGTGCTATCCGTATCGGGAGCGTCTCGGCGGGGATTAGTAATGCTTCGTGAGGAGCTAGTTGCCACGGCTCCGTGTCGTCACCGCTTAGCGTCAAGCTCCCAGAGATGCCGACAAGGATCGCACAGCTCGTTCCATCCGTTGTGATGAGCTGAGACGAGTTTGGTTTGGCTGTCACCTCGTGACAAACGAAGCGTGGGGTACCCAAGGGCAACTGGCGAGAAGCCAGCTTGTGCGGTCCTAGTGTAGCACTGCGGAGTGCCTCCTCAATGTGTAGCGTTCGCCGAGCACCCTCGTCATCTACTCGGTCGTAGTCGTAAAGCCGATAAGTCGTGTCGCTCGTGTCCTGCACCTCGATAAGCATCGAGCCAGCACCGAGTGCGTGGATCGTCCCAGCCGGTAGAGCGATAGCCTCACCTGGTCTCACAGGCTCCCAGTGCAGGTAGTGCATCAGATCACCACGCTCGATGACGGAGTGCAAGGCGTCGGCAGTCATCGGCTCGGTTAGCCCGAGACATATACGGCTCGTTGGCTCCGTCTCTAGGAAGTACCATACCTCATCTTTGCCCCCCTCCTCAGGCGATGGGTGTACCTGTACAGAGAGATCTGCCGCAGCGTCTAGCAGCTTGATCAACAAAGGGAAAACTCCACCGCATCGTACCGTCTGTCCTTGTCCTAGTAAGCGATCGCCATAGCGAGATACCAAAGCATCTAGCGAAGCTCCCTCGTAGTCTGCACCCTCCGTGGGCGTCTCCTGTCCTATGAGTGCTGAGAGTAGCCACGCCTCGCCGATCTGCTTGTCGCCTCCCGTAGGCGCAAGATGACCTCCGCCCCATATCTTGTGATAGTATTGGGGCGTGCAACGAATCGGTGTGAGCTTACGAGACATATATATAATAGGAGAGCTGTGGCGATGGTTACTTCTCTTCGTCCTCAGACTGCTCTAGAGCACGGCGCTCCTGCTCGATGCGGTAGTTCCTATGCCATATCCAGGCGAGGAGTGCGATCACCACAAGCGTGCCGATACTGGAGCCTACACGTATCCAGTCAAAGGGGGCGCGCTGCAGGATCCAGACCCACACGTTGAGGGCGATCCACCAGATGAGGAGGAAGTAAAGCTTGAGACGATCTCTGCGAGACATGGCTAAGCCTTTTTCTCCGGTGGCACCTGACGTACGTAGTGTGCCATCTCGTGGGGAATGATCATCGATAGCTCCATAAAGCCAGCGTACTCGCCATCTTCGTACCACGGGATCTGGTAGATGAGCTTCTTCTTGTCGCCCTTTGTGATGGTGTAGACATGCTTCGTCTGGTGTGCCATCATATCGGCCAGTAGCGAGCGTGCCGGCTCTGGGTGGCAGTCGAGGACATTCTTGCCGATCAAGCTTTGACCTGGCTTGAGATTGACCTGACGCGACTGCTCGTTCATCTCTATAATGCGACCCTCACGGTCACAGATCGTGACCGCTACGTCGGCCTCTTCAAAGAATGGTATCATGTGATTGTATCAATTAGTCGTGATGGTAAGGCTCTCCTCGCAGTATCGTGCAGGCTCGGTAGATCTGCTCGACGGCAAAGAGACGCACCATCTCATGCGTCAGTGTCAGGCGACTGAGCGACCAAGCCTGCTGTCCATAGCGCTGCTTAAACTCAGGCGTAAAGCCGTAGGGACCGCCCACCACTAGGAGGAGTCGCTTAGCACCGCTATTCATATAGCGCTGTAGCTGCTCCGCCCACTGACGGCTCGTGTACTCCTTGCCCCGCTCATCCAGCAGGACCACCAGATCACTCGGTGCGATCACGGAGGCGATGGCTTCACAGGTCGCCTGCTGCTGATTAGCTATGGAGGCTTGCTGCTTGCGCCGCTTAGGGTCGGGCAAGACCTCAATGTCAAAAGGTATATATCCACCGATGCGCTGCCGATACTCCTCGATGAGGCGGTGTAGCTCTGACGAAGAGGTCTCACCCACTACGAGGAGTGTCGTACGCATAGCTATGTAGAGCTAGCTCTTAGAAAGGTAGGTCGTCAGCGTTGTCACCAGCGGCTGGGTCAAAAGATCCGCCAAACTGATTTTGCGCACCCGCCTCAGGAGCTTGCGAAGCGAAGCCCGTGCTAGGAGCTGCGCCCTCTACGTAAGGAGCTTTGCCCGCAAAGGGATCAGCTTCAGGTGCAGCTGCTGTCTGGTCTACCTTGGAGACACTGTAAGCAGTCACGTCTGTGTACCAGCGCTCCATATACTCACGGCTCTCTACGTCAAAGCGCACCTCGACGAAGTCACCCTCAGTGAGTGCATACTCGTCAATGCGATTATTCCAAATGTTGAAGCAGATGGTGCGTGGGTACTGCGATTCAGTCTCAATGACAAAGGCGCCCTTACGCCAAGCGTTGCCCGCCTTGCTGACACCCTCCTGTACTGGAAGAACGCGTATGACGGTGCCTCTTGCAATTAGCGGATTGGGGCGGTTATTGTTGCTGTCCATATCTAGTCTATAAGTTGTTAGTTATTACTTGTTAGTGGATAGTTATCGGAGTGTCGGAGCAAAGCCTATGATCTCTCTGACCTCCTCGATCGTCTTGCGAGCGCTCTCACGTGCCTTCATAGCTCCCGCAGCAGCCACCTTGTGTAGCTGCTCCTTGTTGCTAGAGAGCTCTAGGATACGCTCCCGGATCGGAGCTATTGCAGCAATCAGATCAGCTGCTAGCTGCTTCTTCAGATCTCCGTATCGTATAGAGCAGTCCGCATAGCACTGACGAAAGTGTGCTACCGCCTCAGGCGTAGAGACCAGATCCATAATGGTAAAAAGGTTCTCCACAGGCTCTGAGGGCTTACTGTTTGGCTCCGTAGGACCGGCGTCCGTGACGGCGCGCATCACCTTCTTGGTGATAGACTTGTCATCCTCATAGAGATAGATCGCATTGCCCTCGCTCTTGCCCATCTTGCCCGAGCCGTCGAGCCCAGGCACCTTGATCGGCTTAGACATTGAGGCCCACGAGGCAGGCTCCGTGAAGTACTCCACCCCGTAGATCGTGTTAAAGCGACGAGCGAAGCGGCGCGCCATCTCCATATTTTGCTCCTGATCCTTGCCCACAGGCACCTTGACAGCACGCTGCAGTAAGATGTCAGCCGCCATCAGTGTCGGGTAGGTGAGCAGACCAGCATTGACATTGTCCGGCTGCTTGCGCGCTTTCTCTTTAAAGGTGGTGGTGCGCTGTAGCTCACCTAGATAGGCATTCATATTCAGGTAAAGGTATAGCTCCAGAACCTCAGGCACATCGCTCTGACGGTAGAGGACCACCTTGCTCGGATCGAGCCCGCAAGCGAGGTACTCAGCTAGGATCGTGTCCGTATCCTGCACGATGTCTCCCGGATGAGGATGCGTGGTCAGCGAATGCCAGTCTGCGATAAAGAAGTAGCAATCATACTGCTCCTGCATCTCTAGGAAGCTACGCATAGCTCCGTAGTAGTTGCCTATATGTAGATGACCGGTAGGCCGGATACCGCTGACGACTCGTTCCATACTATGAATGTACTCTCTATTTATTGTATAGTTGTAGGGCAAAGGTAGTACTTTTTGGACTCTCTGCACTTCATACGATCCTAAAACAAACGTAGGGAGTCTGCACAGCATCTCCCTACATAAGGTGTAGTGACTCGGGTGGGATTCAAACCCACGACCTTCAGAACCGGAATCTGACGCTCTATTCAGCTAAGCTACCGAGCCTTCTATCATCGCCACAAAGGTACAAAATATTGCAATGAGATTACGCGGACGTGCAACCCACATTTCATCCGTTAATGCGAATTTCCTCTGATACAGGTTAACTCTCATTTTCGAATTCTGGAAGAGACCGCCCCTTTATACTGAAAGACCTTCGGAGGACCCTGCTATTGTTGAGTCTCCCGAAAGTCTTTCGTAATTCTTTAGTTGTTTGGCTGTCTTACTCTTGATAGAGCTTTAGCGTAGAGCCATCGCTGAATACGACAATGTTGTATCCCGGCTCTATATAGGAGCGCAGTCTGCCCATGGCATCGTAAATAGCTATGGGTTTTCTATCTGAAGCGATAGCCAAGTCATCTAATCCGCTAGGTTTACTGCCTGGGTAAAGAGTCCATTGCCCTTCCTTTTCCTGATAGTAAGTTGACCAACCTAGAGTGGCAGCCTTGGCAACTTGATCTATGGTGCAGACATTTCCCTCATTAGGATCTAGACTATTGATGACGTAGAGATCGCTTTTCTTATTCACAGCACTTCGATTATATAGTGTAGCTATCAGCTGTTCCATACCTTGCTCCTTGATCTGGTTGGAGCTACAGTCTAAAAGACTCACAGAGGCACAACCTGTAAAATCTGCCGTCGTAAGCTGATTACTATGAGCGTCTATCTCCTCAAGAGAAGTACATCCACTGGTGTTGAGCGAAGTCAGCTTATTACTATGACATACGAGCCAAGTAAGCGTAGTGTGGTTTGCCACTTGTAGCTCAGTAATGCTACTAGCAGCGCAATCAAATAGCGTCACATCACCCTTTATGACAACCTCCTCTTGAGGTGTTACGGAGTAAGTTATTACTACATCTTCTTCGATAGTCTCTTGAGACTTCTTCTCAGCACCAGAGACAATCACTTTATTCACTTCCTCGACGTCAAATGTGAGAGTTATTTCCTTAGCATCGGACTTAAGCCTGATAGTGTTGACCGCAACTGGATCATCTACACCGTCATACTCCTTTCGATCCATATAGCTACCATTGTAGTCAGAGACTTTCCAGCCCTTTTCTTTTAGTCGCTGTACGTCACTTTTGTAACACACGTTACCCTCCTCTGAGTTGTCTGTGTTGACAGCTATTATCTCACCACCATCTTCTACAGAGATCGAGAGTCCTTTGATATTGCGCAGATTGCCCATCAGCTGACTCATGGCTACCCCTGACATCTTATTGTTGTAGCAAGATATCGCAAGGAGTGGAGCGTTTGCGGTTGTTTTAATCTCCTCTAGCTGATTGTTAGCACAGAGCAGTTCGGCCAATTCTCCATTTGCTGTAAGATCTAGTCGCTTCAGTTGGTTGTTTTTTGCCGAGAGCTTCTTAAGATGTGGCGCTTGCGATAGGTCTAGAGCTAAGAGGTTGTTATAGTAGCACTCCAAAAGAGTTAAGTGGGGTGACTTACCTAAGTCTAAGCTTGATAGTTCGTTGGCACTACATAAAATCTCCTCAAGGGGATTATCTTTAGGTAGATAAAGCGAAGTTAGTTGATTACTAAAGCAGTAAAGAGACTTTAGCTTAGAGAGATTACTGAGATCTAGCTCTTTGAGAGCATTGTTGTTACATAGCAGATCCTTGAGGTTGACATTTTTCTTTAGATCCAGCTTCTCTAGCTGATTGGTATCGCAAGATAGACTGACCAAATTGACATTCTTATCTAGTTTCAGCTCTTGTAGACTGTTTTCATAGCACAGCAGCTCCTTAAGAGATGTGCAGCTAGTGACATCAAGCTTATCTAGTTCATTGTCAGAGCAGTTGAAAAACGTGATTTCATCACCCTCGATGCTCACCTCTTGACTGGTCAAGGTCAGTGTATGCTCTCCATCCGTTATGAGAGCTGGAGTAGCTCCTGTGACTTTGTAGGACTTGCCAGTCCCTGACACCTTAACGGTTATCTGCTGGCCGACAGCTCTCTGAGTGTGTAACTTGATTACATCCGCACTAGCTGTAGGACTACTCCATAGGGTGCAGATAGTTAAGAGGAATATGTGCAGTGTCGCACCTAGAGTATTCCTTTTGGCAACAGTGTTCTTTAAGTTGATTTGCATAAGTAATCGGGAGGTTTCTATTCTACTTCTATTTGGTTGTATTCTCCTTAGGAGTCTTGTCACAAAGGTATTGAAAAAAGAGGTGAAAAAGCTATGACCCTAGAATCGCCTTCAGAATACCCCCATTAGGAGTTTGCCGAAGATTCATCTCGCTGGGAGTTTATTTTATCTCCAAATGCATCGATTAGAATAAATATATATCTTTGTGCTTGAAGAGTTATACAGCAGAGAATAAGCTCTTCATAGTCCACAATAAAGATGTCGTTTAGACAAGATATGACCACAAAGTCTCCAGGAAACGATTATAGCACTTCTAGTGATGGTGTAATTTGCGGCTTGGAGGATGAGTTGCTGTCTTGTGTAATAAAGCTCCATAAGAATAGGAGCAAACACAAATCCATAATATCAACAAACATGAAAAGGATTAGATTACTACTAGGATGCGTCCTAATTATTTGCCTGTCACTATCGCAAAGCATGCTTCTGACAGCTCAAGAAGACCTTGTTGCAGAGATGAATGGCACCTATGCAACGGGAGCAGAACTTAACCTATGGGTGTCATCTCGCTCTGGCTCTATCCGAGTCGACTATGGCAATGGCTCAATCACTGAGCGACAGGTCTCTACAGACCCAAACATGCCAACGAAGATCAACAGCTACACGACAGAGGGCAAGTCGGTCAAAGTATACGGCCGCGACCTGACGGCTCTACGATGCTTTTGGAACAAGCTTACGTCTCTCTCGCTCCACGCTCCAGAGCTAGAGGTACTCATCTGCCACACAAACAGCATACCCTCTCTAGACCTGACAGGTAGCCCTAAGCTGCGCATACTAGATGCTACAGAGGCGGGGCTGACGACCCTTCAGATGAACGGTCTGACCCTCATTGATACGCTCGTATGTGATGGCAACGAATTAACACAGCTAGATCTGAGCGGCATGACACACCTCAAGCTCTTGGAGTGCTACAAGAATAAGCTATCACAACTGAATCTTACCTCTTGTACAGATCTTGTCAAGGTGTCTGCTCACAAGAACCAACTCACGACACTCAACGTATCTGGACTGACTAAGCTAGAGGAGGTCTCTTGCTGGAGGAATAAAATAGCCGAGCTAGATCTCTCCTCAGCAGCTGCACTCAGCGCTCTAGACTGTAGCGAAAACAGTCTGACCAAGCTCCTAGTCAGTCCATCGGCTCCTATTAAGAAGATCGAACTCTATGACAACCAGCTCTCAGAGGATGCTTTTAATAGCTTTATTAAGAGCCTGCCTGATCTATCTGGACAAGACTCAGGTACCCTCAAGGCGGTCAAGACAAGTACTGCAAGCCCCGAAGGGAATCAAGTGTCTACGCAAGCCATCCGAGAGGCTAAAAGCAAAAATTGGCGCATCTACAAGGGATATGATGAGATAACCCTACCTATGCCCCATGCGACCCTGACGACTAGTGGTGTCTCTCAGTGGACTATATCTGCACAGCTAGCTGATGAGTCACAACAAGACAAGGTATGGATCGACTGGAACAACGATGGTATCTGTCAGGACAATGAGCGAGGGCTCCCTGATGGCAAGCATGACGTAGAGGCTAAAACCATCACAATATATGGAGATCTAGAGAGTCTTTTCTGTTATGAAAACACCCTGACAGACATAGACGTATCCTCTCTACAAAGCTTGAAGAGCCTAAACATTAGTGACAACAGCTTGACTCAAATAGACCTCTCTCACAATCCGCTCCTCGAGGAGCTATGGATGCAAAACAATCAGTTCACAACGATCGATCTATCACACCAACCAGCGCTCGATAATCTCAACGCTTCGAACAATAAGCTCACAGAGATAACCTTCGCGCCTGAGTCAGCAACGAATCGTATCGATCTGTCTAACAACAAACTGACTACTATAGACTTATCAAATACGCCTCATCTAGCCTTGCTCAATTGCAATGACAATCAACTGAGTACTTTCGATGGTTCGCCTGTCGGGAACCTGAGCTTCCTATATCTAGCAAACAACCAGCTTAAGGCTTTCGACCCCACAAACCTACCTGAGCTTATAGAGTTAAATCTCAATAGCAATCATCTCTCCAACATCAATCTAAAAGGTCTCGATTGGTTGACCAAGCTACTCCTAGCTGGCAATAACATATCCACCATCAATCTCACAGGCTGTCCTGATCTAGCACAGCTCAACCTTGCAGAGAACCCCATAACCGACTTAGACCTAACCCCATGCGGTAGCATCTTCTGGCTCAATCTATCTGCATGCGGGCTGAGTAGCGTAGATGTCACCTCTCTATCTTACCTCTCTATGCTATATCTCCCCTACAATAAGCTGACCCAGCTAACCCTGCCTACTGAGTGTGAGGAGCTTGTAGCACTAGACATAGAGGGAAATCAGATCAGAGGTGATAACATGCAGGCTCTCATCGACCAGCTTCCTAACAAAGAGTATGGTGTGGGCGAGTTTTATGTAGTAGCTCAGGACAGTCTCTACGGCAATGCTATCTCCAGAAATCAGGTAGAGACGCTTCTTCAAAAGTCTTGGAAAGTATTCCAAAGCACCAAGTCCGAGCCAAAGTATACCGAATTTGCGGGCTATACGATGTGTCCTATACACCTCACAGTAGGAGAGCATGGCTCTGCCTCTATTGTGAACTATCAGCCCTACAGTGAGGTCCCCATGGGTGTTCGGCTACAGCTCTCTGTAACGCCTGAAGCAGGCTACAAAACTCAGTCAATACTCGTCAATGGAAAGCCACTAGAGGGTATGGAGTTCGAAGTGCTTCAGGAGACTAACGTAGAGATCCTCTTCCAAAAAGAGACAGCTTTGCAAGCTCCAACTGACGCCTCTGTCGCACTCTATCCGAATCCTTCAACAGACTATATTACTGTCCGCACAGCTATCGGTAGTACCATTGAACTCTTCGCTAGTGATGGCACGCTAGTAGCTACTACCCAGGCGACTCAACCAGAGACAACCCTCTTCGTAGCACAGCTTCCAGCAGGACGTTACGTAGCACGCATTACTGAGCACAACGGCGAGACGCGACTAAGTCCCGTGATCATTCAATAGACTTTGTAGTCTCTCTGGCTGCTGACTAATAGAAGCGGTCACGATACATAAGCGCCCCCTGTAGGAGTGCATCCTAAAGCATACCTGCAGGGGGTCACTACATACATTATCTTACGGGAAGAATTTCCCGAATAGCTGGGTGGAAAATGAAAATTCTTCACGGAGGCAAGGAAAATTTCTTCGGAGGAATCAAATGAAACTTCGGAAGAATCAAACGATACTTCCGAAGTATTTTTTCTTTCTTCGGTGGCAAATCCGAAATACCTCCGTGGGGATTCTTGAATTTCCTCGCTAAGAAATTCGAAGACCCAGCTGACGATCACGCCTTCCCCACGTTGTATGAAATTCTTGCGTGGGGATTAGAATATATTGTGTATCTTTGCGGTGCATAGGTGTACGAGGAACAATCAATCTTGTCACCCCGTCTGAATAGGGAACTTGGTGCAAAGCCAAGACTGTACTCTCAGCTGTAACTCCTGAAGTGCGCCCCTGCATTATGATGTCACTGTAGCACGACCCCTACTAGCCTTCGTGTGAAGGAACCGTAGGTAGCTATGGGAAGACCCAGGGTATCGCCCGTTTTGTACGACTCGATGTGAGCTAAACGAACTAGGGAGAAGTCAGAAGACCTGCCTGTGCCATAGGACTTTTGTTTTCAGAGCTAGGAAATAAAAAAGAATGACAGCGGGACATAGATGGCTTCACATAGTGCGTATGATAGAGTCCATAGCAGCGAGACTGACTATGAGGCTCTCTCTCGTCGTGTCTACACGCATCAGTCACACCCTACTGCCGGCCGGGAGGTCTTGGCAGGCTCCGAGCTGTAGGATAGTGTTGCTGCCTTCCGTGACTTCTGCTCTGTATCTCGATCGTCCTACTCTGACACACGACGATTCTATTCACTTTATACAGAAAAGAAGTTATGAAAACACGCGAAGAGTACATCGAGAGCCTTAGAGCTCTCCACCTTAACGTCTACTTCATGGGCCAGAAGATCGACAACCCCGTCGACCACCCCATGATCCGTCCATCGCTCAATTCGCTCGCGATGACCTATGAGCTGGCGCAGCAGGAGGAGTACAAGGATCTGATGACCGCTACCTCCAACATTACGGGCAAGACGATCAATCGCTTCTGCCACATTCACCAGAGTGCTGAGGACCTCGTCAAGAAGGTCAAGATGCAGCGTCTCCTAGGTCAGAAGACCGCTAGCTGCTTCCAGCGCTGTGTCGGTATGGATGCCTTCAACGCTATTTGGTCTACCACCTACGAGATGGATGAGGCGTGCGGTACCAACTACCACCAGCGCTTCAGAGACTATGTACAGTACTGTCAGGACAATGACCTCGTTGTAGACGGTGCTATGACCGATCCTAAGGGCGACCGTAGCCTCTCACCCTCACAGCAGGAGGATCCCGATCTCTACGTTCACATCAACGAGATACGCCCTGATGGTATCGTCGTCACGGGTGCCAAGGCTCACCAGACTGGCTCGGTCAATTCGCACGAGCATCTGATCATGCCTACCTGCTCGATGCGTGAGGAGGATGCTGACTACGCTGTCTCTTTTGCCATCCCCAGTGATGCTGAGGGCGTCACAATCATCTACGGTCGCCAGTCTTGCGACACGCGTAAGATGGAGGAGGGCGCAGACATTGACCTCGGTAACTCAACCTTCGGAGGTCATGAGACGCTCTTCATCATGGATCATGTCTTCGTACCTATGGAGCGTGTCTTCATGTGCCGTGAGTATCAGTTCTCCAACATGCTTGTCGAGCGCTTCGCTGGCTATCACCGTCAGTCTTATGGCGGCTGTAAGGTAGGTGTGGGCGACGTACTCATCGGTGCTGCTGCTCTGGCTGCTGACTACAACGGCGTGCCTCGGGCTTCGCACATCAAGGACAAGCTGATCGAGATGGTTCATCTCAATGAGACGCTCTTTGCCTGCGGTATAGCTTGCTCTGCAGAAGGTCAGCCAACGAAGTCGGGCAACTACCTGATCGATATGCTTCTGGCCAACGTCTGTAAGCAGAATGTAACCCGCTATCCCTACGAGATCACACGTCTCGCTGAGGACATAGCAGGCGGTCTGATGGTTACGATGCCTAGCCAAGCTGATCTGCAGCACGAGGAGGTCGGGCCACTCGTACGTAAGTACCTCGCTGGTGCTAAGGGTACGGACACGGTAAATCGTATGCGCATCTTGCGTCTGATCGAGAACCTCACGCTCGGTACCGCAGCCGTAGGCTACCGCACGGAGAGCCTGCACGGTGCTGGATCACCACAGGCTCAGCGCATCATGATCTCGCGTCAGTGTAATATGGAGGCAAAGAAGGAGCTGGCTCGTCAGATAGCTCATATCAATACCTCTCTAGATAAGCCTCAGGGCAAGTAGTCCCTATCTCTTATGACAGATCTATCCTCTAGGGTAGACGAGATCACGACCATCATCAGTAGCTGTGTGCGTCCTCAGCTCCAAGCACATGGGGGCGACATAGCACTGCTGAGGGTCGCTGGCGAAGAGGTCTTCGTCAAGGTCTCGGGGAGTTGTCAAGCATGCCCCTCGCTCAGTAGCACGATCCAAGAGGTAGTGCAGGAGACGCTACGAAGTGAGCTGGGGCTCCCCACCCTAACGGTCACCGTAGACGACAGCGTCAGCGACGAACTCATCGCCGAGGCGCTCCGGATCATACGAAAGTAAGGGCTGCAAACTAGTGCCTCTCTAACCTCTATCTTCTAATCTCTAATCTCTCTATATGTCTATCCCATTTAGCAGTATTACCCCAGACGAAGCGGTCTCCCACATACAGGACGGTGACTTCGTCGTACTATCTCATGCGGCAGCTGTACCGCAAGCGTGCGTCGCTGCCTTGGCCCGAAACTATGAGCGCTTTCACGACGTCCGCATCTTCCACATGGTCACCCTGGGCGAAAGCCCCTACACAGCACCCGAGATGGAGGGACACTTCAGACTCGTGACCAACTTCGTCGGAGCCAACACGCGTCCAGCCGTCGATGAGCAGCGTGCGGACTTCGTCCCCTCCTACTTCTACGAGGTTCCCTCGATGATGCAGCCTGGGGGAGTCTTTCACCCCGATGTCGCTATCGTGCAGCTCTCTTATCCCAACGAAGAGGGTTACTGCAGCTTCGGCACCTCTTGTGACTATAGCAAGCCCGCTGCTGAGCAGGCTCGGGTCGTCATCGGAGAGCTCAATAAGCAGATGCCATTCGTTGGCGGAGACAACCTCATACATATCTCTCAGCTCACACATATCGTAGAGGCCGACTACCCACTCTACGCACTTGACCTGCCACGCATCGGAGAGGTCGAGGAGGCTATCGGACGCCACTGCGCAGAGCTCATACAGGATGGCGACACGCTTCAGCTTGGTATCGGAGCGATCCCCGATGCTGTCTTGCTCTTTCTCAAGGATAAGAAGGATCTCGGCATCCACTCCGAGATGGTCTCTGACGGCGTGGTCAAGCTCATCAAGGCTAATACCATCACGGGCAAGTGCAAGACGCTCCACCCCAACAAGGTGGTCGCTACCTTCCTCATGGGTACGCAAGAGCTCTACGACTTTGCGCACAACAACCCAGCCATCGAGATGCGTCCTGTCAACTATGTCAACGATCCGCGTATCATCGCCCAAAACGACAACCTCGTGAGCATCAACAGCTGTATCGAGGTAGACCTCATGGGGCAGGTGGTCTCTGAGGCTATGGGCTTGCGACAGTTCAGCGGTCCAGGCGGACAGGTAGACTTCGTGCGTGGTGCAGCTTGGTCTAAGGGCGGGCGCAGCATCATCGCTATCCCCTCCACGGCGCGCCGAGGCACCGCCTCCCGCATCGTCCCCTTACTCACAGAGGGTGCCGCCATCACCACCTCTCGCAACGACGTAGACTACATCGTCACCGAGTATGGCGTAGCGCACCTCAAGGGCAAGTCGCTCCGTGAGCGAGCCTTAGCACTGACAGCTATCGCTCATCCCAATTTCCGCCCCGAGCTAGAGGCGGAGTGCAAGAGAAGATTCAAACTATAACAATACATTCTTACTATGCAACTATTCAAGCTCAAGACGGTCATCGACCAGTTCGAGACCTTTGCAGACTTTGCCAAAGCCTTTGCACTTGGGGAGCGTGACCTAGTCATCACCAATGACTTCCTCTACGAACCCTTTATGAAAGCCTCTCAGCTACCCTGCCACTTCGTCATGCAGGAGCACTACGGCACGGGAGAGCCCTCGGAGGAGATGATGAATCAGATCCTCCACGACCTCCAGGGCACGGACTATGATCGTGTCATAGCTGTAGGCGGTGGTACGGTCATCGACATCTCCAAGCTCTTCGTGCTACGTGGCTTGACAGACGTGATGGACGCTTTCGACAAGAAGATACCACTCGTCAAGGAGAAGCAGCTCATCATCATCCCCACGACCTGTGGTACTGGTAGCGAGGTGACCAATATCTCCATCGCTGAGATCAAGAGCCGCCAGACGAAGATGGGACTCGCCGACGATGCCATCGTAGCTGACAATGCGGTCATCATCCCTGAGCTGCTGAGGGGGCTGCCCTTCAAGTTTTACGCTTGCAGCGCCATCGATGCGCTGATACATGCTGTCGAGTCCTTCCTCTCGCCCAAGTGCAATCCCTACACCGCCATCTTTAGCGAGGCAGCGTGGCAGATCATCATCCCTGTCTTCCAGAAGATACGAGACAAGGGTCCCGACTACCGCTTCGACTGTATGGGCGAGATGATTATGGCGAGTAACTTCGCCGGCATCGCCTTTGGCAATGCTGGTGTCGGCGCCGTCCATGCGCTCTCTTATCCGCTCGGTGGCACCTATCACGTACCGCACGGAGAGGCCAACTATCAGTTCTTCACCGAGGTCTTTAAGGCTTACGAGCGCAAGGCTCCAGCAGGTCAGATGCAGCTCCTCAAGGAGAAGCTCGCCAAGCTGATGGGTTGTACGCCCGCCACGCTCTTTGACGAGATCGACGCATTGCTCTCAGCTTTGATCGCCAAGAACGCGCTTCACACATACGGTATGAAGGAGGCTGAGATCGAAGGCTTTGCCGATGCGGTCATCGCTACGCAGCAGCGCCTCCTTGCGAACAACTACACCCCCCTCACACGGGACGAGATCAGAGACATCTACAAGGCTCTCTACTAATAAAGCTATCATACAATTCAATCTATAAACAACCATATCATGGATATCAAAGAAATGGTCTCTCTAGCACGAGAGGCACAGAAGGATTACCAAGCACGCTTCGACCAGGACGCTGTAGACCAGGTCGTCAAGGCTCTCTGTCGTGTCGTCTATGACAATGCTGAAATGCTCGCTCGTGAAGCGGTCGACGAGACTGAGATGGGCGTCTATGAGGACAAAGTAGCTAAGTGTCGCAACAAGTCAAAAGGCGTATGGAGCAACCTCCAGGGCAAGAAGAGTATGGGCGTACTAGACATCGACGAGAAGACCGGTCTCATCAAGATCGCTAAGCCCGTAGGTGTCGTCGCTGCTATCACCCCGACGACCAATCCGATCGTCACACCGATGGCAAACATCGCCTTCGCGCTCAAGACACGCAACGCTATCATCGTCTCGCCACACCCACGCTCTAAGAACTGCTCCGCACATACCATCCAGCTCATACTGGAGCGTCTCAAGGATTTCAACGTACCCGAGCACCTCATCCAGTGCGTCACCGAGCCCTCTATTCAAGCCACGCAAGACCTTATGGCAGCTGTCGACGTCGTAGTCGCTACGGGTGGTATGGGTATGGTACACTCGGCTTACTCTTCGGGCAAGCCCTCCTTTGGCGTAGGTGCTGGCAACGTGCAGGTCATCCTCGACGAGCATATCGACTACAACGAAGCTGCCGAGACCATCATCCGCGGACGTATCTTCGACAACGGCATCATCTGCTCTGGTGAGCAGTGCTTCATCTATCCAGAGCAGCACCGGGAGGAGATCTTCCAGGCCTTCAAGGATCACGGAGCTTACTTCGTACCAGCTGAGGAGCACGACAAGCTAGTCAATACGCTCTTCGTCAACGGCTCCATCAGCCGCGACGTCGTCGGCAAGAGTGTACAGCACATTGCCCAGC
Source organism: uncultured Porphyromonas sp. (assembly GCA_900538385.1). Taxonomy (GTDB): domain Bacteria; phylum Bacteroidota; class Bacteroidia; order Bacteroidales; family Porphyromonadaceae; genus Porphyromonas. The sequence continues at coordinate 36,373 of UWSO01000005.1, read as the reverse complement.
TCGCAGACATCTCCGTACCCGAAGGCACTCGCATGCTCATCGTTCCTGCTAAGGGCGTCGGCACTGCCGATCCTATCTGCAAGGAGAAGATGTGTCCCGTGATGACCTGTCTGCCTTACAAGCACTTTGACGAGGCGATCGAGATTGCCAATACCAACCTCAAGATGGAGGGTAGCGGTCATACGGCAGGCATACACTCGAACAATCAGGGTAACATCATCAAGGCGGGCGACGAGATCACCATCTCGCGTCTGATCGTCAATGCGCCTTGCTCGATCACGGCTGGTGGATCGATCCAAAACGGTCTCTCCGTAACCACAACCCTAGGCTGCGGTAGCTGGGGCAACAACTCTATCTCGGAGAACCTTACCTACAAGCACCTACTCAACATCTCTCGCATCGCTCGTATGTCGCCACACGTCCAGGTGCCGACCGACGAGGAGATCTGGGCGATGAACTAAGTCCGCCAGTGCAGACGCTCTGCGCTCGCTACGACTTAAAGCGCACACACCGTCACGCTCCCGATGAGGCATCGCCCGTCGGGAGCGTGTTTTTATTCTAATAATATGGTGATCCCCGCTGAAGCGTTCAGATTTTCTCCCGAAGAATTTCGGAATAGTTAGCTGGGAAATGAAAAATATCCAGCGAACTAATTGGAATTTCTTCGGAAGAATCAAACGATACTTCGGAAGAATGAAATGATACTTCCGAAGTATTTTTTCTTTCCTCGGTGGCAAATCAGAAATACCTCCGTGGAAATTTCGAATTTCCTCGCTGGAGGTCGCAAGAGAGGTGCAATCCTGCTATCGGTGGAGCGCACAGACTCGCTCACAGCTCTACCTCGACCACGTAGTCGATGAGATCAGCTGGGCGACGGATGGTCAGCTGCAGCGCGCCACTATCAGTGCGCGTGTAGGTTATCGGCTCACGTGTGATATAGTCCACCACCGCCGTTGGTGTCTGCGGCAGAGAGATCTGGATTTGCTTCACATCTTCAAAGATATGGAGGTAGAGCTTCGCTCCCTTTGTTGTGGAGACGCCCCAAGGCTGCTCGGCAATGAGCCCTGCCTGGCTGCCGTAGATTGTCTCTCCATAGCGATCCATCCAGTCTCCGATCCCGTTGAGCCGCTCGATGGCCTGCTCGGGTAGCTCGCCATTGGGCTGTGGTCCCACATTGAGCAGTAGATTGCTTCCCTTGGCGGCGGCGCGGACCAGCAGTTCTACCAGTTCGGCAGTGCTCTTGTAATTTGTATCAGCGACCTTATAGCCCCACATGCCATTCATCGTCTGGCACATTTCCAGAGGTAAGTGGCTAATCTGCTGCCCCGAGAGGCCCGCTTTATTTTCGCCAGGCAGGTCACGCTCGAACATCTGAAAGTCTTCGCCCTCAAGTGGCGAGATATGATGATTATTGCCTATGAGACAGCAGGGCTGAAGCTTATGAATGTATGCGTATAGCTCCTCCATCCTCCAGTCAAACGGGATAGAGTCGCTGTCGTGATCCCAATAACCATCTAACCAGATAGCCCCCACCTCGCCGTAACGGGTCAACAACTCATGGAGCTGCGCCTTCATAAAGGCAAAGTAGGAGTCATAGTCAGGAGCCATGACCCGCCCCGTGTGTAGCCCAGTCCTACCTAGCGGATAGTCTGGGCGGATCCAGTCGAGGATCGAGTAGTATAGGTGTAGCTTGAGTCCCTCAGCCCTACACGCCTCGGCAAGCTCACTCAGCACATCCCGCCCGAAGGGAGTGGCGTCGACAATGTTGTAGTCACTCGTCTCCGTGTGATACATCGAGAAACCATCATGATGCCGCGTCGTAAAGGTCACATAGCGTGCGCCAGAGCGCTTGATAGCCTGAGCCCACGCCGTAGCATCAAAGCGTATCGGGTAGAAGCATGAAGCCGCCTTAGCATACTCATCTTTGTTGAGCTTGCCAGAGTTGAGATACCACTCCCCCTGAGCATACATACTGTATAGTCCCCAGTGAATGAAGATACCTAGTCGGCTCTCTTCAAAAGCCTCTCGCGCCTGCAGGTTGCATGGCGACGGTGTGTAGCTACGCTGAGCAAAGAGGGCTCCACACCCTAGCAGCAGCACGACCATCCATAGTAAGCGTTGTCTCATAGTTTGTTATTTGTTACTTGTTCCAATCGATAGACACCGCAAACTTACGAAAATGATGCGTGACTCCCCCTCACCAGCCAGCACCTCTAAATCTCTAACCTCTAATCTCTAAGGTCTAACCTCTAAATTCGTACCTTTGCATGAGGCTGATACAGGTCAGCCGAGGCTACGGATCTACAATGAAGACTCACTTTGACATTATCGTAATTGGTGCAGGGCATGCTGGCTGCGAGGCGGCGTGCGCTACTGCGCGCATGGGTGCCTCGACGCTCCTCGTCACGGGGGATATGAACAAAGTGGCGCAGCTGAGCTGCAATCCCGCCATGGGTGGCATTGCCAAGGGACAGATAGTGAGAGAGATAGATGCGCTCGGTGGCTACACGGGACAAATGTCTGACGCCGCTACGATACAGTGGCGTATGCTCAACCGAAGTAAGGGTCCTGCCATGTGGAGCCCGCGGGCCCAGCTAGACCGGATGCGTTTTATGGAGCTATGGAGAGGACAACTGGATAGGACGGACGGGTTGGATCTTTGGCAAGACTTCGTCGTAGATATAAAGTTTGGCGCCGAAGATGGCAAACATCTGGTAGTGACGCAGTTGGGCATGACCTTTACAGCGGCAAAGGTGATTCTCACGGCTGGAACTTTCCTCGGGGGGCTGATGCACTTCGGTAAGACGATGATCCCTGGCGGACGCATCTCGGAGCCGGCTAGCCACGGTATCACAGAGTGCCTCGTAGCTGCGGGGCATCACGCAGATCGTATGAAGACGGGTACCCCCGCCCGCATCGATGGACGTTCCGTAGACTGGTCCCTTGTAGAGGAGCAACCAGGTGACGACGAGGCGGGACGCTTTAGCTTCCTCCCGATGCAGCGGAGTCATCTACGACAACGCTCTTGCTATATCCTCTATACCAACGAAGCTTGCCACGACATACTCCGCGCTTCGCTCAGCGACTCGCCACTCTATAATGGTCAGATACAGAGCATTGGGCCGCGCTACTGCCCCAGCATAGAGACGAAGATCGTCAACTTTGCCGACCGCACCCGCCATCAGCTCTTTCTCGAGCCTGAGGGTGAGGAGACGAACGAGTACTACCTCAATGGCTTTAGTTCGTCGCTCCCTATCGATACGCAGATCAGAGCTTTGCAGACGATCCCCGCACTGCGAGATGTGCAGCTCTACCGCCCGGGCTATGCGATCGAGTACGACTTCTTTGACCCTCGCGATCTGCACCACACGCTGGAGAGTAAGCTGGTCCCTGGCCTTTACCTAGCTGGTCAGGTGAACGGCACCACCGGCTACGAGGAGGCAGCTGGACAAGGTCTCCTCGCAGGGATCAATGCTGCCCTAGCTCTACAAAAAAAGGCTCCGCTCGTCCTAAGACGAGACGAAGCCTACATAGGCGTCCTCATTGACGACCTCGTAACCAAGGGGGTCGACGAGCCATATCGTATGTTTACCTCACGCGCTGAGTACCGTATACTCCTGCGCCAGGACAATGCCGACCTGCGCCTGACGCCCTATGCGGAGCAGCTAGGACTAGCGACTGCAGAGCGACTGAGCCGCCTCGAGCAGATCAAAAATGGCATCGCAGCTCTAGACAGTCTCTGCGCCAACTACTCCGTTAAGCCTGAAGCGGTTAACGACTACCTTGCCAGTCTAGGCGAGAAGCCACTAGACTTCGGCACTAAGCTAACCTCCTTACTCCTTCGTCCGCACGTTTCGCTCACTGGTTTGATCGCCCAGCTAGACGACTTCGCCACGCAGGTGACAGATTTGATCGGTAGCGACGAGGAAATCCTCACCCGCACCGAGACCGCCATCAAATATCGGGGCTACATCGAGCGAGAGGAGCAAGCAGCTCAGAAACTTCACCGCCTCGAGTCGCTAACGCTAGGCGACAAGTTCGACTACCAGCAGATCACCGCCCTCCCCATAGAAGCTCGCGAGAAGCTCTCTCGCATTCGTCCCGCCACCATTGCTCAGGCCGCACGCATCCCAGGCATCTCCCCGAGCGACATCAACATACTCCTAGTACTACTGGGACGATAGCTCACCGTTTCACGTGAAACAATCAAAATGAACCGAGACGAAATCAAAGCTATCCTCCCGACCATCCCGCAAGACCCAGGATGCTATCAGTACCGCAACAAGAACGGGACGATCATCTACGTGGGCAAGGCGAAGAATCTGCGCAATCGCGTCTCGTCCTACTTCAACAATTCGCCAAAAGATCCGAAGACAACAAGACTGGTCAGTGAGATTCGCCAGCTAGAGTACTTCGTAGTCAATACCGAGGCTGAGGCTTTGGTCTTAGAGAACAATCTGATCAAGACCCACCTGCCGAAGTACAACATACTGCTCAAGGACGACAAGTCCTACCCTCGTATTGTCATCACGAGCGAGCCGTTTCCACGCATCTTCGCCACGAGAAAGGAAGAGGGCAAAGGAGACTATTATGGTCCCTACCCCAATGTAGCGATGGCGCACACCGTGATCGATCTAATTCATCGGGTCCTTCAGCTGCGTTCGTGTCGCTATGCTTTGACCCCCGAGGTGGTACGGGAGCGACGGGTGGATCTTTGTCTGCAATACCATATTAAGAAGTGCGGCGGTCCCTGTCAAGGGTTGATCTCGGCCGAGGAGTACGCTCATGCGGTGCAACTAGCCCGACGGATCCTCAAGGGAGAGATAAACGTCCTCATAGAGGAGGAGGTGGAGGAGATGAATCGTATGAGCGAGCGTCTGGAGTTCGAGCGAGCCGAGCAGCATCGTCAGAACATTGAGACGCTACGTCGCTACTCGGGCAAGCATGTTGTCGCACCAAACATTCGCGAGGCAGATGTTTTTGCCTACGATGAGGACGACGTCAATGGTTTCGTCTGTATGATGCAGGTACGCCACGGGGCGGTCGTCCTAGCGCACAACTTAACCTTCAAGAAGACGGTCGACTCCTCACGAAGCGATCTCCTAGCCTATCTGATAGAGGAACTAAGGCAGCGCTTCGGCAGCACAGCTCGTGAGGTGATCCTAGCGGAGCCTGGCGAATGGGAGAGCGACAACTATCGAGTCACAGTGCCACAGCGAGGCGAGAAGAAGCAACTCCTCGAGCTGGCTCAACTCAACGTCTCACGCTACCGCTGGGACTGCTACAAGCGTCAAGAGAAGCTCAACCCCGAGCAACGAGCTACGCGTCTTCTCACCACGATGAAGAAGGATCTAGGCATCGATCGCCTACCCCGCCACATGGAGTGCTTTGACAACTCAAACATACAGGGCACCAATCCCGTGGCTGCGTGCGTGGTCTTTAAGAATGGTAAGCCGGCGAAGAGCGAGTACCGAAAGTTTCATGTGAAAACAGTCGTCGGGGCTGACGACTATCGGACGATGCGTGAGATCATCTATCGACGCTACCGGCGTATGCTGGACGAGGGGCAGTCACTCCCCGACCTGATCATCATAGACGGAGGCAAGGGACAGCTGCATGCCGCCTGCGATACGCTCAAAGAGCTAGACATCTACGACAAAGTGTGCGTCTTCGGTCTTGCAGAGCGTTTCGAAGAGCTCTACCGTCCTGGCGAGTCGGAGCCTTTGGTCTTAGATCGTCGGTCGGAAACGCTCAAGGTGGTCTGTCATATACGTGACGAGGCACACCGCTTTGGCATCACCTTCCACAGAGATAGTCGCTCGAAGCAGCAGACGAAGAGCATCCTCGACGAGGTCCCTGGCATTGGAGCACGTAGTAAGGAGACTTTGCTGCAAGCCTTCAAGACGCCTCAGCGTGTCGTCAAGGCCAGCCGTGCCGAACTGATCGCGACCCTCGGCACGAGCAAGGGGAACAAGCTCTACAACCACCTACACCCCGACGAATCTACAGAAACAACCTAGAGAAGAAGCACTATGAAAGCACTTTTACAGCGAGTCACCCACGCCTCTGTGTCGATCGACGGCTGCTGCGTTGGGAGCATCCAGCAAGGCATCGTCCTACTCCTCGGCGTCGGCTACGAAGATGGTCCCGAGCAGATCGAGAAGCTCTGCCAGAAGGTGTGCAAGCTACGCATCTTCGACGATGAGGAGGGCGTGATGAATCGTTCGCTGCTGGACATTGGTGGCGAAACGCTTGTCGTGAGCCAGTTTACGCTCATGGCAAACTGCCGCAAAGGCAACCGTCCGAGCTATATCGAGGCCGCCAAGGGTGAGGTGTCGGAGCCACTCTACGAGCAGTTTGTCGCCAAGATGCGTCTCATCATGAGCGCAGATTCAATTAAAACCGGTAAATTTGGAGCCGATATGCAGGTAGAGATACATAATGACGGACCTGTGACCATCATCCTAGACACCGACACGCTCTAATGGACGCTACTAGCAAAGTAAAAGAGACGACGCTAGACGAGCTTCAGCAGCTGGTCGATGAGTGGATACGCACCTACGGAGTGCGCTACTTTGACCCGCTGACCAATATGGCGATCCTCACGGAGGAGACGGGCGAGGTGGCACGCGTTATGGCACGGCTCTATGGTGAGCAGAGTGCCAAAGCGTCCGATCATCTCGATCTTGCGGACGAGCTGGCCGACCTGCTCTGGGTGCTCACCTGCATCGCCAACCAGTGCGGAGTCAACCTACAGGAAGCGCTCGAGAAGAACCTTCAGAAGAAAACAAAGCGCGACGCAACTCGACATCTAAACAACGACAAGCTACGCTCTAAGCAAGCAGATACAACAGAATAATAAACCTTCAAACAATAGAAACTGATGCATCAGATAGACAAATACCATAAAGCGATCTCGCTCTACGAACCTATCGAGGGAGATGTAACCGCCAAGGTACAAGAAATCGTCGACAAGCACTATAAGGAGTGCTACACTCCAGAGGTCCTCAAGCTACTCTACAGCTGTATCGACCTAACCACACTGATGGGAGGCGATACAGACGAGAGCGTCACCAAGATGGTCGCTGGCGTCAACGACTTCGAGACCAATCATCCCGACATCCCCAACGTAGCCGCCATCTGCGTCTATCCCGCTCTGGTGCCTACGGTCAAGGCTACGCTCACCTGTCCCGATGTACGCATCGCTTCGGTAGCTGCAGGCTTTCCCGCTAGCCAAACATTCCCAGAGATCAAAGTCGCTGAGGTCTCTATGGCTGTCGCCGAAGGAGCCAACGAAGTAGACGTCGTCCTCAACCTAAACCGCTTCCTCTCAGAGGACTACGACGGCGTATGCACCGAGATCGAGGAGCTCAAGGACGCAGCTCGTGGAGCGCACCTCAAGGTGATCATCGAGTCAGGTCTGCTCGCTGACCCACGTCAGATACAGATCGCATCGATCCTGTCGCTTTACTCAGGCGCAGACTTCATCAAGACCTCTACAGGCAAGGAGTATCCAGGTGCTTCACTCGAGGCTGCTTACGTTATGTGTCAGACGCTGCGCAAGTATTACGAGTTGCACGGCGAACGTCGAGGTTTCAAGGCTAGCGGTGGTGTCCGCACGCCAGAGGACGTGGTCAAGTATTACTGCATCGTCAAGGAGATCCTTGGCGAGGAGTGGCTCACCCCTGAGCTCTTCCGTCTAGGTGCTAGCAGTCTTGGCAAGAATCTCCTCAAGGCGATCGAGGGATAAGAGACAACTTAAAAAGCTATGCCCCGCCACACCGATGAAAGTGGAGAGGGGCATAGCTTTTTGCCAAATCTCCTCAACGCAAAGCTAAAGAGAGCAACAAAAGAGCCAAACGGCCCGAAACTAGCCAAAACGAGGAACTATAGAAGATGCCTCCAATATCGATAGAACAACTTAAATATCAAGGCGTTTACCCCTCACAAGAGGTCATCAAAGCGCAAATTCCTGACGATTTTCTGACCGACGCGGGACTTTGTACGGGATTTGAGCAGGCATTGCGCCGTTTGTTGGGTGTCGAGCGCACGATCCATCTGACCTCTTCGCCACAAGTAGCACTTACCGCCGCACTGCGCATGTTGCAGTTGCGAGAGGGTGAGTCTCTTTTCGTACCCGCTTACTGGCGCAAGGAGTATGTCGACTGTTTGCTCGCGATGCGACTGCGTCCGATCTTTGTCGAGGTCACCTCCTTCAATATGGCGATGGACCCGCTCCTCCTCGGCAAGCATCTCGAGCGCATGACCAATGCGGGCACTCCCCTACCCCGCGCCATCATCGTGGCGCACGCTCACGGCATCCCTGCCAATATGGAGCTCCTCTGCGAAGTGGCGCAACGATATAATATGACCATCATCGAGGACTGCTCGCAGGCGCTTGGGAGTTCTATCGATGAGCGAGCGTGTGGCAGCTGGGGGCAGCTCTCCTTCTTCTCCTTCTCCACGGGCGAAATCATACAGGCTGGCACAGCTGGCGCACTCAGTTGGTCCGAAAATCGCAGCCTCTCACTCGACGCACCTTATCACAGTTGGAGTGCTCAGGAGAAGCTCTCCATCGAAGCCTGGCTACGTCCCTATCCGCTAGCGCCTCTGCAGGCAGCTGTCTTACTTCCTCAGCTAGCGCAACTCAAAGAGGTCATAGAGAAAAAGCGTCTTATGGCTAAGCTCTACCGCAAGTACCTCACGCAAGCCTTCGGTCTCCGCTATCTCAGCTGGCCCGAAGACGCACCGCACAGCTATCGTCCTAATTACAGTAGTCAGCCGATACATATCGAGCCCACGATGCTTCACTTCTCTCGTCACGAGCTCGGGCGAGCCCTGCAGGAGGAGCAGTTCGTTCCGCTCCTACCGCCACTAGAGAGTCTCAGCGAGCTCCCCGCACTCCACGCCTACAGCAGTGTGGTCAGCGGTGTAGCGCAGAGCATGGCGCCCGATCTGCTCTACCTGCCCAACGATAGCACGCTGACAGGCGCCCGCACCTTAGAGGTTGTCGAGGTCATCCGTCAGCTCGTTTACAAGTACAATAGCTAATCATCTTACGATGTCCACCCCTTTAGAAAAAGAAATAAGTAGTCGTCGCACCTTTGCCGTCATAGCGCACCCAGATGCGGGTAAAACCACCCTCACCGAGAAGCTCCTCCTCTACGGAGGTGCCATCCATGTAGCTGGAGCCGTCAAGAGCAACAAGATCAAGAAGAGCGCTACCAGCGACTTTATGGAGATAGAGCGTCAGCGTGGTATCTCCGTGGCAACCAGTGTCATGGGCTTCAACTATAAGGACTACAAAGTCAACATCCTCGATACCCCAGGTCACCAAGACTTCGCCGAAGACACCTACCGCACGCTCACCGCTGTGGATAGCGTCATCATTGTTATCGACCACGCCAAGGGTGTCGAGCAGCAGACACGTCGCCTCATGGAGGTATGCCGTATGCGCCACACGCCCGTCATCGTCTTCATCAACAAGCTAGACCGCGAGGGACTAGACCCCTTCGACCTGCTCGACGAGGTAGAGCGAGAGCTCGGCGTCGTGACCGCACCGATGGTTTGGCCCATAGGCATGGGCGACCGCTTCAAGGGCGTGTACAACATCTTCGACCACGAGCTCAACCTCTTTACACCCAATAAGCAGCATGTCGTCGAGGACCTCCACCATATCGAGAGCCTCGACTCGCCAGACCTCGTACAGCATATCGGTGCCGCTGCTGCCGAGCGACTCGCTGAGGAGGTCGAGATGGTCGAGGGCGTCTACCCCACGTTCGATCACGACGCTTATCTTGCCGGTGAGCAGGCACCCGTCTTCTTCGGCTCGGCACTCAATACCTTTGGCGTGCGCGAGCTACTAGACACCTTCGTGCGTATCGCACCCTCGCCCCAGCCCGTACAGGCCGAGGAGAGAGAGGTGAGTCCTTACGAAGAGAACTTCACCGGCTTCGTCTTCAAGATCCACGCCAATATGGATCCCAACCACCGTAGCTGTATCGCCTTTGTCAAGGTCTGCTCAGGGCGCTTCGAACGCAATGCTTACTACCATCACACACGCCTTGACAAGCAGGTGCGCTTCTCCTCCCCTACCGCCTTTATGGCCAACAAGAAAGAGGTCATCGACGACGCCTATGCCGGTGACATCGTCGGACTCCCCGACACTGGTCTATTTCGTATCGGCGACACCCTCACGTCAGGCGAAATGCTTCACTTCAAGGGACTGCCCAGCTTTAGTCCTGAGTTCTTTAAGTATATCGAGAATGCCGACCCGATGAAGCAGAAGCAGCTCATCAAGGGTACCGACCAACTGATGGGCGAAGGCGTAGCACAGCTCTTTGTCAATCAGTTCAACGGCAGACGCATCATCGGTACCGTCGGTCAACTTCAGTTTGAGGTGATCCAGTATCGCCTGCTCCATGAGTATGGCGCCGAGTGTCGCTGGGAGCCACTGCATCTCTACAAAGCGTGCTGGATCGAGAGCGACGATGCTGAGGAACTGGCCAACTTCAAGCGTCGCAAAGCTCAATATATGGCTCTAGACCACGCTGGACGAGACGTCTACCTAGCAGAGAGCAGCTACATCCTGCAGATGGCACAGCAAGACTTTCCGCACATCCGCTTCCACTTCACCAGCGAGTTCTGACGCATCTCTGCTCGCAATCCGCTACCCAATCAATCCGCCCGTCCTCCGTCTCGGCCTCTCACTCGGCCTGAACAAGTAACATTTCGCTACTCGTCCGATAGCTCCAATGACTCCGATAGCTCCGACGCCCCCTAAGCTCTAACTTCTAACCTCTAGTTTCTAACTTCTAATCTCCCCCCTCCGAGGAAATCGAACAATTCCTCGGTGGGGATCGCCAAATCTCCATGGAGGAACGGAAAAATTCTTCGGAAGTTTGATTTGCTTCTTCCGAAGTTTCATTTCATTCTTCCGAACTTTTATTTCCCGGCTCCGTGGAGAATTTGCGTTTCCTCGCTGGAGATCCCCGATTTCCTCGGTAGAGTCATCATAGGTGGTCCCTAGAGGCAAGGAAACAATGCGTTAACTCTGCGTATAGACCACAACGAGTACCCATCATTAGGTATTGATGGCGAGGAGAATAGCTCGGACCTTTGCGGATACATAAAGTTTTTTTTTACGACACACATGAGTACCTATCCGCATCGTCGCGTTTGGCTAGGTCGCACTATATATATCCTAGTCGCACTATCATCGACCGTCTGCACACTCGTCGCTCAGAGCAATCCTGGGCGACGAACCTACAGCGCTGTGGTGCTAGACGCTACGTCGCATGAGCCACTCATCGGTGCCTCACTATGGGTTGAGGAGCTACATCAAGGGGTAGCTACGGATACTACTGGTGCCTTCACCTTGTCTCTACCGACTAAGGGGGAATATCATATCAAGGTAAGCTATGTAGGTTACAAAGACTACACCTTTCGCTATAGTAGTAAGCGGGCGAGCCAAGCGCCTCAGCGTATCCTCCTATCAAGCTCTACGGCAGAGCTAAACACAGTCTTCATTCATGGTAAGGGGCAGGCACAGCGACTGCGTGAGATCCCTTCGTCCATCACCGTCATCGACACACGAGAGCTGCACGGTACGGTCTCTTCGCTCAATGAAGTCCTCAACCGCTCTATGGGTGTCAAGGTGACCAGCACGGGCGGCATCGGTAGCACTTCCCGTATGATCATACAGGGTCTAGATGGTAAGCGCATTGCTATCTTTGTCAATGGGGTACCTATCGGGAGCTCTGATCAAACTAGTCTTGACGCCTTTGCTGTAGACCAAATAGATCATGTAGAGGTGTACAAGGGGATCATCCCTTCGTGGCTCGGTGGCGAGGGTCTAGGTGGAGCAATCAATATAATACTGCGTCACGAAGAGCAGCAAGACCATCTGACCGCATCCTATGAGGTAGGCTCCTTCCATACGCACAAGGGGAGCTTGCGCGCCAATAAGTACTTGCCCGCTCTCGGACTGAACCTTTCCCTTGCTCTCCAAGGGCTTTACACGGACAATGACTATACCTTTGACTCCCCCTTTGAGCAAGGACTGGTGGTACGACGAGATCATGACACCTATGCGAGCTATGGAGGCTCTCTGTCCCTGTCCCTGCACAAGCCGTGGATAGACCATCTGTCGCTCTCGCTAGGTGCTGATCGCACCTATCAGGAGATACAGGGAGGTGTCCTCAATCTGCAAAACAACATCCAGCATGCCCACACCCACACGACGAGCCTACAAAGTGCTCTATCAGTCGCAAAGAGCATACTAGACGGCAAGCTCTATCTAAGCTCGACAAGTATCGTCGCGTACCAATTGCTGAACCACGTGGACACCTCGCACTACTGCTACGACTTCGCTGGGCGCACCTTCCCCAGTGGCTCCGGTCAAGGCGAGATAGGTAGCACACCCAATGACTCACATGACCAGCTCATCAACATACAGGAGCAGCTAAACCTGCGCTACCAGCTGTCGCCCGCTCATCGTCTCCTAGGCAATATCTCCTACCGCTTCGCCCGACGTGATCCCCACGATGAGCTAGCTAGCAAGTATACCAAGCTCGCTGTGAGTGGCTACCCTGGGTATATACACTCTCTCATATCAGGTTTGACACACGAGTGGAAGCTATGGGACGAGCGCATTACCAATGAACTGGGCGCCAAGCATGTCTACTTCTACTCCTCAGTATCTCCCCTAGGCTTCACCATCTACGAGCAGGATCACGCTCCACTCACCAGCTCACGCTCCGTATGGGGCGGTAGCGAAGCTATCTCTGTCAAGGCTCTCCCCAATCTTACGCTCAAAGGCTCTACGCAATACACCATGCGCACCCCTCGTGCCGAAGAGATCATCGGTGACGGTGTACTCATCTACCCCTCGCCTAAGCTAGCCCCCGAGCGGAGCCTTAACTTCAACCTAGGCGTCAACTGGCTCTGCAACCCTGACGACTACCCCAACTGTCGCATCGACCTCAACGGATACTATATGAATGTGAGGGATATGATCAAGCTAGTCATGGAGAGCCTTATCATGAAGTACACAAACTTCGGTCAGGTGCGCATAGCAGGCGTAGAGGCGGAGCTCTGTGCCAACCTCTTCCCTTGGCTGACCATTCGCTCCAACATCACCTATCAAGATGCACGTGATAGGATGAGGACAGCGATCGGGGGCGGTCAGAACTTCCACTACAACTATCGTGTACCTAACATGCCTTACCTCTTTGGCAATGCGGAGATCCGTCTACAGGGCGACCAGCTACTCCTTTCCGATGATCATGGCGAGGGCTTTATAGCGTGCGAGTACACGGCACCCTTTAGCTATGGCTGGGAGGCGAGTAAGGTGAGCCGACTACAGGTACCTCGCCGATGGAACTTCAACGTGGGAGTGCAGTACACGCTCTTCCAGCATTACCACCTAGCTCTAGAGGTCAACAACCTCTTTGACACCAAGCAGTGGGCGGAGTATCAGTACCCACTCCCGACACGCTCGCTACGTGCCAAGCTCAAGGTCACATTCTAACTACTCAAGATGATTATAAACCTAATAAATAATAGAACGATGAAGCATCTTAGCTTACTAATCATGACCGCCCTCTTAGGGCTAGTCACACTCAGCTCATGTCAAAAGGAGGAAAACACTCCGCAGACGCAGGGAGCCAAGTTTATCTACGCCTCACAGGTGGAGAATGCCTTCCAGCTGACGCCCCTAGCCGACCTCGCAGAGGGCGTGCAGACCTCATTTGACAATTCACAGACCCTCCCCGTGGGGCACCTCTTCCTAGAGAAGTACGGCGACTACATTTACGCTATGTCAGGCAGTATGTATGGCTATGGTGGCGAGCAGACGCTACGCAAGTATCAGATGAAGGATGGTAAGCTACAGGAGGTTGCGACACTCTCCTTCAAGGGCTCTCCCAACGTCCTTGAGGTCATCTTCGCCAGCGACACGAAGGCTTACGGAGTGACCTGCGCTAGCCGTGGTCAGCTCGTCATCTTTAACCCCTCCACCATGCAGGAGATGGGCGAGATAGACCTCTCTCCCTATGCTGCTACAGATCCCAAGGCTGAGGCTCCTGACAAAGATCCCGACGCTGGGACTGGTATCGTGCGAGATGGCAAGCTCTTCCTCTGTCTCAATCAGACAAAGTCTATGATGGAGCTATACGATGAGCCAGCCTCTGTGGCGGTCATTGATGTCGCCACGGACAAGGTCGAGAAGGTCATCAAGGACGCTCGCGTACAGAGCCTGGGTATGGTCGGACACACCAATGCCATCCTCGACGAGGCAGGTAACATATACTTCTACTCAGGACCTCGCAGTGCCATGTTTGGCAAGCCTGAGGGTATCTTGAGGATCAAAAAGGGCGAGACCGACTTTGACAAGGAGTATTACGTCTCCGTGACCAAAGCTGATGGCGCAGAGCCCAACTCTTACGGTATGAAGATGACCTACTACAAAGACAAGGTCTACTTCTTCCTGGAGAAGCCTTCGCTCGTTGTCGATCCCAACGACAAGACCTTTACTAAAAACAAAGACTTCGTCCCCTACGAGCTAGATCTCAAGAGTGGCAAGGGCAAGATACTTCCACTGCCCGGATCTAGTGGCTGGAGTGCTAATGCCACCATCGCCTACAACGGCAAGATCTACTTCGGCATACACGCTAAAGACGGTTTGGGCTTCTACAGCTACGACCCAGCTACAGGACAGGGTAGCAGCAAGCCCGTAGTGACTACTCCTGCTGGTATCTATACAATCATAAAGCTATAAACAAACTATGAATAGACAAACTCGCACGGCCCTCCTATGGGCTTTCATCCCGATGGGATACATCTTCCACACGCTCTGCGAACTGATGCCACTCTTTGCTGGTCTCAGCGTAGCAACGGAGGAGATGACTACAGAGATGCTCCCAGCCATGACAACCTTCACGGGATGGGCACTCTACTTAGTACCACTCGTCGGACTGCTCTGTAGCTGCTACGGCAAGCAACGCTGGAGCACTATCATCAGTTTCGTACTCGCTTGTCTCACCCTACTGCTCAATGTATGGCACCTCTGCACAGACCTCCTACCCCACTTCTCGTGGGCACAGGCAGCCATACTACCATTTGTCTGTGTCGTCGCTGCCCTACTCGTCATAGATCTTTGGAAAGAGCTACGCACGAGCAAGGCGCAATGAGCGCAACGCTTTGAAAGTTAGATAGAAGTTAGACAACAAGAACGAGGGGAGGCTGTCACATTAGTTGACAGCCTCCTTTTGTATGCGCTTATATCTCCTAGAGTGAATAAGAATCCGTACCATCTGATAAACGCCTCTCCACTGGAACTGAAGAGTTCCTCCCTTGGAACTCGAAAGTTCCACCCTTGGAACCGAACAGTTCCCCTCTTGGAACTAAAAAGTTCCAAGAGGGGAACTGTTTTTGGAACTCGTATATGCTACTAAGACAAGACGATAGGAGCGATGCTTATGATGCCAGCTTCGCTCTGCTAAATGGGACACGACAAACTAAGTTTGAGCTAGAGGACGACGAGGCCGGCGAGGAGGAGCTGCAGCGTCGTGACGAGGATCACGAGGAGCGGCAGCAGGTAGCGCCACGTATGGCGTGAGAGCTGACTCGCCCAGGGGATGATCGGTATGATGACCAGCGGTACAGCTAGTAGAAGCGTGGAGCGCATTGTCTCTGCCTGAACCAGTGCCAGCAGGAGGACGAAGGTAGTCATCAGGAGTAGCGCTCTCTGTCGGTACCAGGTGACGACGTGAGAGCCACCACGAATGCTTTCTAGCCCGATACGCGCCATAATGAGCATCAGGGCTATAACGCCCCACCCTATCCACTCGAAGGGCGTAGCGGGGCTTAGAAGCGTCTCTACGCTGATTTGTAACTGTGTGTAGAGATTTAGTAATGGCGTAGCGTCCTGCCAGAGATAGAGTGTAGGCAGTACGAGCCATAAGATCGCTATGAAGCCACAGAGATAGGCGAGGTAGGCGCGTAGCTGACGCACCTTCATCAAGGCAAGGAGCGACAAGCTTAGCGGTACGATCAGAAGTAACGGAGGATAGAGTAGTACGGCAATGCCCATCATGAGTCCTGCGAGGGTGAGCGTCTGGCGCCTGTCAGGACGACTGTAGCAGAGCATCTGCAGGTATAGCGAGATGAGTAGCGCCGGGAGTGCCCAGATAGACCAACTGAGCGTAAAGAATGTGGTCAGTGGCACCAAGAGCAATGCCTGCAGGAGCAGTAAGAGCGATCGCTGACGGGGCGTGATGAGTAGGAGCTGTATGGCTATGCGGTCTGATAGTACTAGGGTAGCTACGAGTGCTAGTACATGAGATACAAAGCCCACAAGCAGTGCTGTACTATCAAGCTGTGGAGCAAGCAAGTACCACTGTATGACGACACAGAGCAGCCAGACGACTACGATCGTAAGGAGTGCCAGTGGTGCTGGGAGCGAACTTTTATAGCGTTGTATCATTTACTTATAGCGCTCAGCGATCAAACTATCTAGATAGCCATCTAGCTGCAACATATATTGGTCGAAAGTATAGGGCAGTAGCGACTGTCTGGCGATCCCACCACAGCGCTCCCCTATCAAGTCATAGAGATGTCGCAAGGCTCGTGCTATATCCTCCGTATCTAGCGGGTTCAGTCGGTAACCCTCCCGCTCAGAGCGAACGAGTGTGCAGGAACCCGCCACCTCGCTCACCGCTACAGGCATACCCAGCGCTAGCGCTTCAGCGACCGTTGCACCAAAGAGTTCGTTTGTGCTCGGCAGTATCAGCGCATCTCCGAGTCCGTAATGCGCATAGAGGTCACTCCCCTGCTGCTTGCCAGCGAAAGTGACCCGCTCATCAAGCTTGAGCATCGTAGCTTGCTGACGCAGCTCCGCATCCATCGGTCCATCGCCCACCATCAGCAGCTGGAGGTCTAGCCCTTCGTCGATAACTAGTCTGAAAGCCTCTAGGAGACGAGGCAAGTTCTTTACTTTATCGAGCCGCCCCACGTAGAGGATTACCGCCCGCCCGTCAGGGAGAGTGTAGCGAGAGCGTAGCGCTTCGGTCTGCGCCTCTGCTAGAGCGACCTGTCGCTGCAAGTATTGCTCATCTTGTACGATCGGTAGGTAGTGCCACTTCGATAGTTCTCCACGGTATAGATCTCGATAGCGATCCCTAACCTGCTCGTTGCAGAGGATCACCCCATCGATGTGATCTAGTAGCCAGCGCTTAGACCAGTAGGAAGAGTCTGCGATAGTTGCCTCAGCCATGACCATATTGTCATCGCACATAGAGACAAGACGTGGCAGGGGACGTGCCGAGCGTGCGCGCAGTAGATATAGCATCCCTGTCAGGAGATTGAACTCGCTACAGAGGATCAAGTCATACGGTTTGCGCAAGATGCGCAGTAGCTCAGGACGCAGATTAGGGAAGAGACGCCCCCCAGGAGGTAATAGCTTATAGTCAAACTGTATGCGCTCCCCTTGCTGTGCTAAGTTAAAGTCTTGCTCTAGTGGCTGACCATACTCTAGGTATAGCTCCACATCGTACCGCTTCGCCAAGTGAGAGAAGAGGTCTATCCGATAGGGAGCCAGCGCTCTATGGATGATCAGTATGCGAGGCGTGTACTGCATGTCGTCAGCAGCTGCTTACCAGTTGTCCCAGTCGAGGAGATCGGATGAGGGATTGTCTTGCTCCTCATCGTAGTCGAGTGGCTCTTCGTCCCACTCCTCTAGAGGTGGCTCCACGACTGGTGCCTGGAGGAATTGCTCTAGGTCCCGTCGCTCACGCTTGGTCGGTCTGCCAAGGCCCTGTGCACGATCTACATAGCCCGACATACGCTTCATCTCTAGCAGCTCGTACTGCTCAGGAGGCGTCACATTGAGGATATACTCAGGGACGAGCTTAGCACCCATACGATTGGCCGTGGTCTGCAATACCTTAAAGGATAGCATCACCGGAGGCTTGCGCACCGATATGATGTCGCCCGCCATCACCATTTTAGCCGGTTTGGCAGTCACATCATTGATCGCTACCCTACCCTTGCGGCAAGCATCCTGCGCTATGGAGCGTGTCTTGAAGATACGCACCGCCCAGAGGAAACTATCGATCCGTACAGGTCTGCTCATGGCTTGACTAGTTAAAGCTATTCATCGTCCGCTCCACACCTATCAGGCAGAAGCTCTCGATCATCTCATCGGTACGCTCTAGGAGCCGCGGCATGTCGGCCAGCTCCCCCTCGGGAAACTGCGCCAGCACATACTCTATCTGCTTACCCCTCGGGTAGTCATGCCCTATGCCAAAGCGTAGTCGCGGATAGCGATCCGTGCCGAGTAGCTCCGTGATATGCTTGAGCCCATTGTGCCCGCCAGCACTACCACCAGGCTTCATACGAAGCGTGCCGAAGGGGAGTGCCAAGTCATCGAGACAGATGAGTATGTTTTCTATCGGCACCTTCAATTCCCGCATCCAGTAGCGCACGGCTGTGCCACTCAGGTTCATATAGGTAGATGGCTTGAGGAGGGTCAGCTGGACATTCTTAATGCGTCCTGAGGTGATCTCCCCGTGGCGAGCCGTAGACCATGTCCATCCCTGCTTGTCAGCAAGGTGGTTCACCATACGAAAGCCTATGTTGTGTCTCGTGCCACGGTACTCCTCCGTAGGATTACCGAGCCCGACGATTAGGTATTGATTCATATTGCGATAGATGACAAGGGTAGCGAGACCGCATCGCTCAGTCTCACAGAGAGCCTATCTGCGCCACTGCTTAGGCGCAGCGATAGGGATCTCTGGTAGGAGGTTCTCACGATCTATATCTATCGGATTAACCTGGTGATTAGGAGCAATAGGTGAGAGCTTTGGCTCGGGAACCATAACCGTTCCCTCCTCGATCAGCTTGTTCATCTCAGGCACACGACCTGCGCTCAGATAGCGACTGGAGAAGTAGGCGCTGCGCCCCAGTCTCTCGATGATAATACCACGACTATTGGTACTGTGCATCATGACAAGATCACCATCGACGACGTCGATAACCATCGCCACATGCCCCACACGTGCGCTGTTGCGATTACGTCCCTTGAAGAAGAGCAAGTCTCCCGGTAGCACCTCTTCTCTCTTGATCCTCTTGACATAGTTCGCTTGCGTAGCAGATCCACGTGGCACCGTGATACCATATTGTGAGTAGACGTATGATACGAAGCCCGAGCAGTCCATGCGCCAGGGCAGATTACCTCTATATCCGTAAGGCTTGCCTAGTAGCTCCTTGCCTGTATCGATCAGGTCAGCGACCAGTTCGTCGTGTGCCGTTTGCGCTTTTGTATCTCCCACTACACGATGTATGGGGGGACGCTTCAGTATAGGGCGCTTAGAGGTCGTACCGCTGGGACTCTTGGCTGCACATTGACTCAGGAGCAATGCGAGCAGGAAGGTGCTTAGGAGCAGTCTGATAGATCTAGGTTTATAACTCATCCAGTATGTCGTTGTAGCTATGGATAGCTGTACATTTGGGACAAAGGTACTAATTTCTCCCTGCAAAAACAAGCGACCTGCCTCGACCCCAGTCCCCGCACATTCCCGGTGTCAAGTGCAACATAGTCACAAGTATTAGGTAAGCTCTATTAGCCCCTAAATGGTGAAGAGGGGTAACTTACGCTAAGCGACTTAGCGTAAGTTACCAAATTCTGCTAATTATGGCATAACCAGCAGTTTACTAGGGCTTACAACTTACAGCTTGAGGAAGATGTTTCATTACTTCCAGGATAGGGCTCGTCATCCGAATCAAAGACCTTCCAATTCTTACTTGTTGCTATTGCTACTTGGCTCTTAGTACACACATTGTGCTCTCCAGCATCTGCATCCTTATTTATGATGTATATGTATCCTGACTCTTGACCAGAGCGATCGTGGAGACTTTGGATAAAGCGAGACATATATTCACCTTGCAAGCGATTTACATCGCATCTTAACCATGAGATGAGAGGATTTTTTGAGACATCTAGAGAAATCAATTGATTATCTCCACAGTCTAACTGGTTCAGTTGTGAGTGCTGAGACAAGTCTAGTGATGATAACTGATTTGAGTAACAGGACAAATCTGCTAATTTCGTACACTTGGAGATGTCTAGAGAGGTTAACTGATTTTCTCCACACCAAAGTTTCGTCAGATTTACCAATGAGCTTAGTTGGAGCTCTTGGATGGAATTGCTATAGCACTCCAATTCTGTCAATAAATGATTGCGGGAAATATCTAAAGATGTCAATTGATTTTTATAGCAAAATAGCTTTGTAAGCTTTAAGTTCTCAGAGAGGTCTAGTTTTGACAATTGATTTGAGAAGCAATTAAGCTCTCTCAGATCTTTGTTGTTTGTCAAAACCAATTCTGTTAGTTTATTCTTGTGACACCATAGCTCTTTAAGTGTCGGGTTGTTTGATACGTCAAGTGCTGAGAGCTTGTTTTTATCGCACCACAGTGTTGTCAAGTTGCCATAGATTGATATCGTTGTAGCCTCTCCTACGGTATACGATTGGGCTTTATCATATACGGTCACTTCTTCTCCTAGATCATAGCGATTATTACCATTAATGTCTATCCAAACATCGTGTGGACTATCTGATGCCACCTTTATAATTAGGGAGATCTTTTCCCCTGGCTTAGTATCCGTTGTCAAGACAACAGATGCCCCCTTGGTAGATGCTGGAGTAAAGTTAGAAACTGTGACAGCACACTGCTCTACCAACTCACCAACCTTAGCAGTAATATTGGCGGTCCCCTCAGCAACCGCTTTGACAAGACCGTTGGCATCAACAGTCGCTACCTCCTGATTATCACTAGCAAAGATAACAGTAGGTGTATTGCCCTTAGGTTCAACACTTGCTGTAAGTTGCTTGCTCTCACCGACTTTAAGAATGATTTCTGTAGGAGTTAGGGAAAGTTTTGTAGGAGCAATGCTCGGCTGCTTTTGATCCTTGCTACAAGATCCAAGTCCTACCACTAGTAGGATCAAGGATAGTACAGTTAAAAGTTTTTTCATAGATACTATTTGGTTGATTAGTTTACACAGCATTTTCAAAAGGAGATCGCACACGCTTCTCATTTGTCAAACTTGGCATGTTCGCAAATGTAGATAAAAAAACTTCATATGGAGATTTATAACCACGTTTTTAGCCCGAGCACATTCCATCGGCTGCTTTTTAGTTCTGATCACTCTGATGCATTCGGGTTACTTCGATTCTTCCGAAGAAAACCACAAATAGCTCGCGAGGAAATAAGAAACACTCACGGAGGCGATGGAAATTTCTTCGGAAGAATCAAACGATACTTCGGAAGAATGAGATGATAAGTCCGAAGAATTTTTCCGTTCCTCCCTGAGAAATAAAAAATATCCACCGAGGAAATTCGGATTTCCTCGGTGGATATTTTGAAGAGCTAACGCCTATCGTACGATTTGGACTATAGGCGGTGAGGTGTGCTACCTCTTGACAAACTTATAGGTGGCGTCTCCTACCTGTACGATGTAGGCTCCTTGTGGCAGATAGCCTACCGATTGTGTCCATTTTCAAGTCGCACTCTCGAGGCTACTGATCAATACAAACGGATCTCCGAGCACTAGTGGCAACAAAACTAAAAGAGTAGCTCCTAGAGGAGGAAAATGAAACCTACGGGTGGTCTATCCCTATCAACAAGGGGCGATTTTTATGGTTACAAACTCAATCTGGTCGCCCAGAGCCAGCTCGTGGGCTTTTCAACAGTCTCCTTTTGCACTTGCAGAGACCTTGCAAAAAAGGATGCATCCCCTCGAAAGTGGGGATACATCCTTTTCCGTTTATTCTGATGGAAGAAGCCCTTTAGGGGCTTATGCTTTGTCCATTACTTTACCACCACCTTATGGAGGGTTGTGGTACCCTGGGCGTGACTCACTGCGACCACATAGCCGCCAGGGGGTAGCAGTGCGGGTAGGCTCTTCGCTGCACATTGTCCATCGAGGCTGTAGACCACTACGCGCTCGTGATCTCCTTCGATTTGCAACAGTCCCGAGGCATCTTGATAGAGCCGTATAGAGCCCTCTTTAACTTGGGGAGCTATGCCCACAGAGAAGCTGCCACCAAAGGGGATGGTTTTGCTACAGTAGGCATGGCAACTAATCTTATTGGCGTAGGCTGCATCGCGATGCAGGAAGAGTACCACTTTCAGATTCTCTTTCTTCCACGATGGGTAAAGGTCAATCTCCGGAGATTTATACTCGAAGGACCCATCAGCCTCGGGCATAATCTTAGTACCGATATTGCTCGTGTAGTAAGTTCTCAGCATATGCTGGTGCAGATACTCTTCCCCCGTGCCTATACCTTTTTGGTCTTCTGCCTTCACGTTGTCCTCGGTCACAACAGCTGTTATGTAGAGGTCGGCTGGGTCGGCGTCATAGAGAAGCTTACCCTTTACCTCTAGGCTGGTCATTCCTCCAGGTAGGTCGTGGCATACGATATCGGAAATGAGTGCTCTCTCCTTCTCTTGAAGGAAAGGCACCAGTAAATCGGCATCGGCCTTTTGATCTTCGCCAAAAAGCCGGTTCTTCGACACAAAGGCAAAGACTCTATTCTCCGAAAGATAGGGAGCCCTATTGATGGAAAAATAAGGGAGCTGGGAAGGCGTGGGAAACGGAGCTTGTCCTAAGAGCGTGGCAAGCTGCTCGTTGCAAGCTTCTTCGGCAAAGGCGACCTCTTCACCACCCACGGGATATGCGACGCGAGAGACTTCGTAGCCCTTCGCCTGCAGCTCCTCTGCCATTTGATTGATCAGAGCATTGTACTTTGGTGCATCGGGAGCACTCTCGGAGGTGTAGTACTCTACAAGTACCGACTTGCGCTCCACACTCCCCTTTTCAGTAGGATTGAAAGCATCAAATACCCACTTTATCATTCCTTTTTCGATTACTGACTGGTCGTTGATACTCAGCAATTCTATTGACCCCTTGGAGGTGCCTTCTGGGTAAGGAGGATGCATCCAGCCTACATCACAAAGTCCTTTTACGGGAACCGTAATCTCAAAGGGGGGATACTGCTTGTCTTGCATCCCGTAATCATGATTGAGCTTCTCGAGGAAGGTCATCTTTGTAATCTCCTTAAAGCCGATATTGCGAACCAAGATATTGTAGCGGAAATATTCTTTGGTAGTAAGGAGACTGTAACGTGGTTGCTTAAGAGGATAGACTACATAATCGTAGTGCCCCTCTGGGTCGTCCACAAGTGCGTAAATAAGCGCCGAGCCCAATTTGAAAGGCTCCGTATCCTGCACTTGGCTGAAACTGTAGCTCTTCCCCTTCTCGTAATAGGCGGTGGATACGGCTGCCAGATTGGCTTCTGGAAGACTATTCTCCTCATCGCCATCGTACAATACGGGTGAGGACTTGCTCCCCTTCACGCTACTGGCGGGGCAAGAGTATCCGACCAGCACAAGATCCTTTGCAGAGACCTTTAGCGGCTCATCCAGTAACACTTGATTGTATCCCTCTTGGAGGGTGGCAGGCTGGCTCACTAGGATCTCTTGCCACAGAGCATTCGTACCGTCTTGCCTTACACGTGCTACGACCACGCGGGCATCCGCAACCGCTTCGTCTACGACGCACTCGATCCCTTTGATCGTTATATTGTCAAAGAGAGGAAGCATAATATAAGGCGTCACTATGCCCTCAGCACCCTCTTCAAACTCCAATGCTTGGTGAGTGAGAGACGGCTCGATAGAGGCATAGCCAAAGCCTTTAACGAGGGGCACAAGGTTTACCGACCTCTCGCAAGGCACCCCTCTACCGAGAATATGCGGAGCCGTGCGAAGATCGAATAACTGCTTGATAGAGTGTGAGGAGGCCCATAGCCCTTGAGAAGGATCGCCTGTCATAGGTTTTCCCTGAGCAAGAAGCACCAAGGGGCTAAATAAGAGAAGGCTAGCTATGCTCCTCCAAAGGTTGCTCATAGTTCTCATATCGTGAATTCCAATTAGTTACTTATTACAAGCATGCAAAATCGACTAGCTCACATTCTTTTGGATTGGGGAGCTCGCAACTTTCGAAATGCTTACACTTTATCTCCTCTGATTTTGTAGAGATAGCGAGCTTGGCAGTATAGGTAGAGTCTGCTACACGGTAGACTAATAGGCAAAAGCTACAGTCACCTGAGCAAGTACTCTAGAGTAGTGTGTGTCAAGCTCGCTAGTCCCTTCTTTATCGTTTGAAGAGAGGTAGGGATTCTCTCAGACTGTTGTGCTCTATTACCAGTAAGTATTCTCCCTGCGCGAGGCTACGAAGATCTACCACTGTGCCACTTCCTGTCAGTTGTAGTTCGCCCGTGAGGGAGTATAGAGCCCATACAGCGTCATCGTTTGTACGAATATAGACGAAGTCTGTGGCTGGATTGGGATAGATTACAATGGAGGGGTTACTAGCTAAGACATTGTCGATAGCGGTAGTATCTCCTTCGTACTCTTCAGTATTGCCGATGCTCCCTCTGAAGTCGTAGCAAGTCCAGTTTTTGTCTTTTGCTATGGCCACATCGCTCACGAGGCATAGGTTTTCTTCGTTATTCGCATTGGTGTCGACGATGGTTATCTTTCCCTTATCGTTGGCTTCTCTTTGTGGGAGCGACTGCATCATAGCGGTCATCTTTTCCCCTCTGATCGCATTGGTATGGCACACCACGGTCATCAGGAGAGGCGTAGCGGTGAAGTCTAGCTCTTGGAGCTGATTGTCTGCCACATTGAGTGTCTTGAGCTTTGGGTTATTGGCAAGGTCGAGCGAAGTGAGTCGATTGGCGTAAGCCATCAGTTCGCTGAGTGCGGGGAAAGCAGAGACATCAAGCGTGGAGAGCCTATTGCGGTAACACCAGAGGCTGCTGAGTGCTGGACAGTCATCGAGCTGTAGCGATAAGAGACCATTCCCAGAGCAATCGAGAGTGTTGAGTTCTTTTTGATGGCTTAGGTCAAGCCTTTCCAGTTGGTTCTTCCCAATATAGAGCTCCTCTACTGCGGGGCAGTTTTGGATAGTAAATTGGGCAAGTTTATTGGTGTGCAGCTCCACATAGCTGAGGTTGGGGAGGTCTTTGAGATGTGCTGCTGTCAGCTGCTGTCCGTTGCAGTCGAGCTCGGTGATATCTCCAGAGATAGAGATAGACTGCGACGTAATCGTGTAGAGGTAGCGTCCCTCCTCGTAGTCGCCTTGCTGATAGGCCTCTTTCACACCCGTGAGTACGACTCCCTTGCTGTCTCCCAAGTTGATGGCGATTTGTGCGCCAATGGGGAGGTCAGTCTTCAGTGCGATGTTGACCTCTTCATTCTGAATATCACTTTTGTGCAGTGTCACCTCGTTGGACTTGAGAGGAGTGGTTTCGGAGCCAGTAAGCTCTTTGAGCGAGAAGAAAGCGGGCTCGAAGGTCGCTTGCAGGGTAATGCTCTCTTTGTCGGCGAAGAGCGATTCCTTGAACCTAAATATCCCATCTTTCAATGTGTAGTGATCGGCGGATATGACCTCTCCACTACTAGCATCTTTCCATATAATGTTGGGGTGCTGTGGCTGACCTGCGAAGTCGTACTCTGTTGCCATCTGCGTGAGGTCTATGCTTGTTCCGACAATGTTTTCTTCGGGGATAGCGTAGCCTTCTGGGGCATAGGTGAGGTCGTATTCGTCGTATTCGAAATCGGGATTCTTGGCTGGAAGGCTGCTAAGCGGGAGCTGATGCCCCGAGATATTGAGTCGCTTGAGTCCTTCGTTGTGGAGAGTAATCTCTCTTAGCCCAATGGCATTTTGTATACCTCCGTTTTGCCAGCGGAAGAAGTTAAGCTTCGTAAGACCAGTAAGGTTGATTTCCTTGATCTCTTTCTGGTCGGTTACCCACACATACTCCATCTCGGGGTAGCGTGAGAGGTCGAGGTCAGTATTGGCAAGGGTAGCGTAGGCAGGGCTATCTTTCTTCCTGCTCGATTGGATCATGATGTGCTTGAGGTGGGGGTGGTACCCTATCTTAAGCCGTGGGGCATCCTGAATGCAAAGGTATTTGAGCTTGGGGCTGCGGGAAAGGTCTACCACACCATCAGTGGATTGTGCTAGGGTGCCGCCCTTGTACGACATATAATAGAAGCTGAGGAGGTCGGGAGCATCTATCTTGCCTACACCGATGATGGAGCCAGACTCTTTGTAGTTGCTTTTGAAGCGCTCGATGCCTTTTGCTTCGAAGGAGACGATGCTATTCTTCGCAAGCGGTGTTGCATAGGTGTGGATGACGGTTTGGGTAGCATCGGCGTCTACTTCAATAGGCTCGGTAGTGCCGTCGCCCCAGTCGATGACAAGGGATGCTTTGCCACCCAGCTCGAAGGAGACCTCTGTGGCCCCCTCTTTGACAAGGATTTCAAATGGATGGGTAAGGCTTTGGGCATGGAGGGAAAGGATCCCAGCAATGCATGCTAGAAGAAAGGTAACTGTCTTTTTCATAAGAGTTTAATTAGTAGGTTTTGAATTGGGTTGCAGATTGGAAGGTACAAATGCACCTTCTCAACCTGAGTGAGACAAATATAACATTTTTTCTAGACATAGGATCTATTGGTACCTGTGAGTATTTGCATACGTACATTCCATCGGCTGCTTTTTAGTTCTGAACACTCTGATGCATTCGGATTACTTCGATTCTCCCGAAGAAAATCACAAATAGCTCGCGAGGAAATAAGAAATACTCACGGAGGAGATGAAAATTTCTTCGGAAGAATCAAACGATACTTCGGAAGAATGAGATGATAAGTCCGAAGAATTTTTCCGTTCCTCCCTGAGAAATAAAAAATATCCACCGAGGAAATTCGGATTTCCTCGGTGGATATTTTGAAGAGCTAACGCCTATCGTACGATTTGGACTATAGGCGGTGAGGTTTACTACCTCTTGACAAACTTATAGGTCGCATCTCCTACCTGTACGATGTAGGCTCCTTGTGGTAGATAGCCTACGTAGATAGAGCTATCGTCCTGGTCGTACACTTCGCTCAGGAGCTCCTCACCAGAGGCTGCATAGACCTTCAGTAGGGTAGCGGGCATGGTCTCAGCGAGACGTACGTAGAGACGCTCGTCTGCGGCATTATAGTAGATAGCTGTCTCGGCCGTAGTGAGTTGTGTCACGGAGACGGTACTCCTACCAGGGTATGGCTGTGGATCACCAGCATTACCATTCATGAGTACCCAGCCCTTGTCAGTAGCGACCTTGACTTGTCTATCGGTAATGTCGTTTTTCTCATCTTCCTCTGCGATATCGATAGCGATGAATCGGCCTGCAGCAAGGAATGTCGGATCTACCAGCTTGAACTTAGGGATAGTATTCACGACTACCTGCATCGCATGCTCATCGATAGCATTGACAGAGATGTCGGCATACTGAAGCTCCTTACAAGCTGCGAAGTCTAGCTTGGTAAGTTTGTTCTCGAAGGCTATGAGGTCTTGAAGCTTAGCTGTCTTCGTCAGATCCAGCTCGGTGAGTTCATTCATCTCGCAGTAGAATCGACGTATCATAGGATTGTGAGAGAGATCTACCTTCTTAAATCCACAACGTGCCATATTGATGTACTCTAGCTTGGGATTCTTAGAGAAGTCGGGATCGGCTGTAAACTTGTTTCTCTTGATGGTGAGCATATTTAGCTCAGGTACATCTGAGAGAAAGTCTAGTGAGGTGAGCTGGTTGTTGTTGAGGTTCAGCTCCTCTAGTAGCGGATTCTTTGATAGATCTAGTGCCTTCAGTTTATTACCTCCGAGGTGTAGCTGCCTGAGCTTGGGGTTCTTGGATACGTCTAGTGACTCCATCCCTATTAAGTCAGCCTTGAATACCTCTAGCTTGGGTAGCATAGAAACATCTACGGTCTTGAGACCATAATTTTGACTGCACTGTAAGAAGATGAGGTCGGGACACTTAGAGAGATCTAGTGAAGTAAGATCCATGTTTTCGCAGAAGAGCATCTTTAGCTTAGTATTGTGCGTTAGATCCAGTTTGCCGACTTTATTGCCATTGAGGGCAGCCTCTTCTAGCTCAGGGCAGTTAGAGAGATTGAGTCTTAGGATATCACAATACTGCACACCGAGTTGTTTTAGCTTAGTGCTCTTGGATAGGTCTAGATAGCTAATCCTATTTGAGTAGCAAAAGAGCTTCTCAAGGTCAGGTTGTCCAGTCACATCAAGTCTGGTAAGTCCTGTCTGGTAGCACCATAGCTCTTTAAGGGTATTGATCTTGGAGAGATCGATAGAGATGAGAGCTGTCTTATTGAGATTGAGGTAGGTGATAGGACCATAGATCGTTGTCTTGGCAAGATCCTTGGGAAGGTCTATCTGCTTTTTGTCTGTGCCTTTGGCAATCTTCTCATTGTCTTGGCACTTACCGTCACCGTTGAGGTCTATCCAGCATCCATCTGTCGGAGCCACGACGAAAAAGACTAGAGAGGCGTTTTCATTTCCTGGCTCGAAGGTGAGGTTTATACTAGGCTTCGTGAGGGGTGTCTGAGCCTTTGCCTGCGTAGCTACTCCTAGCAGAGTCATAGCGAGAAGTAGGAGTAAGGTGTACTGTTTTTTCATATGATAAAGTGTATGTATAGTGAATAGTGCTGATCTACAAAATGAGCAATAACCCATGGATCAGACGAACCATCTTCAAAGGTACGAAAAAAAAGAGGAGAGGGAGTTCCAGCCCTTTGCTACTAAGCGCGCTTGCGGTAGGTGAGGATAGCGGCCGTGCCGTTGACTACGGCAAAGACGGAGAGCGCCGTCAGCTCGCGCCATAGCTCGGTGAAGGCTACCGACTTGAGGTAGTAAGTACGCATCAAGATGCTATAGTGCGTGAAGGGGTGCGACACGGCTAAGGCGCGCGCCCACGACGGCATACCCTCGATAGGGGTGAAGAGCCCCCCAAGGAGTATGAAAAACATCATAACGAAGAAGAAGGAAAACATCGCCTGCTGCTGCGTATGCGCAAAGTTGGTGATGAGCAGTCCCAGTCCGCTCATAGCGAGGACGTAGAGCATGGTGCCGACGATCATCATCCCGACATTGCCTTGCGGCCATAAGCCGTACATCAGTCCGACAATAGGGTGCGCCAGGAAGACCATGAATATCGATATGACGATATAGGGGAGTGCCTTGGAGAGCATGAAGATGAGCGGGTGGATCGGCGTGACATTCATCTGCTCGATGGTGCCGACCTCTTTCTCCTGCACCATATTGAGTGCTGGGAGGATGAATGCGGTCATCGTAATGAGCATGGCGACGAGACCAGGGATGATATAGTTCTTATAGTTCGCCTGAGGATTGTAGCGATTGACCTCGACGATGCGAAGCGGTATGGTGGCTAGCTCCTCTATTCCCGTGGACTCGTTGAGCTGAGCGACAAACTGCTGTACGATTTGCTGTGTGTAGCCCCCGGCGACGGCACCTTTTGTAGCGTTAAAGGCGTTGATTCGTGCTTCAAGTTGAGCTTTCTGATAACGCATGAGCTGCTCCTCAAAGCGTGGCGGGATCGTTATGATGAGATCGGCCTCGCCATCCTCTATGAGCTTCATCCCCTCCTGAAGAGTAGGTGGCAGTTGCTCTTTCCAGGCGTTTACAAAGTAACCTGAGCTAAAGAACTGCTGCTGTAGTCTCTGTGAGAGCGACGTATGATCGTGATCGATGACGACAGTCTGCAGATTCTTGATATCCGTAGTCGTAGCAAAGGGGAGGAGCAAGAGGACGACGATAGGGTACATGACGACCATACCGAGTAGCAACCTATTGCGAAGGAGGTTGTATATCTCTTTGCGTATGAGAGCTAGTAGCATAGGATATCAGGGAGGAGTTTACTCTAGTTTCTTCTTAAAGTTGAGCAGCGCTAGGATGACCAGTACGACGCTCATACCCATCATGATGAGCGACTCCCAGAGGATCGAGGACCAGCCGAGACCTTGTATCATCAACTTCTTGACCGCTATGGAGTACCATGTGGCAGGTATCGCACGGGCGAAGTATTGTAGCAGTATCGGCATACTCTCGATCGGGAAAAACATACCCGAGAGCATCGCTACGGGAAGGAGTAGTCCCGCCCCGCTGATGAGCATGGCGGCGGTTTGATTGTCCGTTATGGTGCTGATGAGCATGCCGAGGAGGAGCGAAACGAGAATGAAGAGGAGCGAAACGAAGAAGATGGCACTCACCGACCCTAGCAGCGGCACTCCTAGCACGAAGCGTGACAAAAGTAGGATGGTGACCACGTTGAAGATGCTCAGCGTGAAGTAGGGAACGGTCTTAGAGAGCAGGATGGTGATCGGATTGACGGGCGAAGTGAGTAGGACCTCCATAGAGCCAAACTCCTTCTCCCGAACGATCGAGACAGAGGTCATCAAGGCGCAGATGATCATCAGAACCAAGCTCATGACGCCTGGCACGAAGTAGTAAGGTGCCCGCATCTCGGGGTTGTAGAGTAGCGTCGTAAAGGTCTCTATCTGGTAAGGTCTTCGCTCTGCCATACGCATCGCCATGAGTGCGCCAAACTGCTCTAGATACTCCTGCACGGTCGTGTAGATGAGTCCCTGTATCTGTGCACTGATGAGTGCCGAGGTATTGGGATCGCTCGCATCCAGGCGGAGCTGCACGGTAGGCTCAGTACCTGCGAGCAGCTCTTTATCTATTTCGTTGGGTAGGACGATGATGACGTGTGCTGCACCTGTGCGTAGCGCCTCGTCCATATTTTTGTGCGGTGTGATCAGGCTGACGGAGCCTACTGCATCGCTCTGGTCAAGGTGCGTGAAAAGTCTCTCGACAAAAGGGGTGCGCGTCGGCGTCGCCACGACTACATCGATCTGCTTTACCTCAGAGGTGAGCGCAAAGCCGAAGGCTAGCACCAAGACGATGGGCATACCTATCAAGAGCATCAGCGTAAGCGGATCCCTAAAGATGTGGATGAACTCCTTGCGGACAAACTTGAAGAAGACGCGCATGCTGGACTTAGAAGTTAGAAATTAGAGGTTAGAGATTAGAATGGAGAAGAGTCTCTTAGTCATTGTCCTAATTTCTAACCTCTAATCTCTAAAGGTTATAGAGGAAGCCCGCGGCGACCTGCTCGGCGGTCTTACGACCTGCTACCTCCTCGAGTAGTTTGAAGGCAAAGGGTAGTGCCAGCGCCGGACCACGTCCCGTGACGATATGTCCGCACACCTCTACATCAGCACCTGTCAAGACGAAGCCTGGCACCTGCTCCTCAATGCCTGGGTAGCAGGTCGCACGCATCTTACCATCGCCGATACCAGCTGCACCCAGTACTCGTGGAGAGGCACAGATAGCAGCGATCGTACCGCCCTCCTCGTGCTGACGACGTATCAGCTCGAGGAGTAGCTCACACTCGTTGAGCTTGGTCATCCCACCAGGTAGTGCGATGGCCTTGGGGAGTACTCCACTATGTAGCTCCTCGAGGAGCATATCTGCTTGGATAGTCACATCATGCGCGCCTCTTACAGCGAGAGAGCCTGTGATGGATACTGTGGTAACGGGTTGATTGCCACGTCTGAGTACGTCAACGATGGCGAGTGCCTCGACCTCTTCAAAGCCCTCTGCAAGGAAGACTAGTATGTTATTCATCTTATCCATTCTACTTGTGAAGTTGTTAGGTAATTAAGAGTCTCTTGTCAAGGTTGCTCAGCAAGCTAACCCTTGACATCAAAGTGATAGGTGATCGTGCCCTTTTGGTCAGGTACGCCACCCAAAGCATTAAAGCGAGTCTTGCGGGCTGCCTGAAGAGCTGCCGAGCGAAGCTTGCTATCCACCACGTTGGTACCACGCAGGAGCACCTTAGCGTTGGTCACCTGTCCAGCTGCATTCACTGTGATCTCAACGACGACCGTACCACGTATGTCGGGGACTCGTGTCGGCATAACTGGTCGTCCGCCATTGCCCACAATCGAGCGACCATCGAGCGACCATCCAGCCGAGGAGCCCGCCTTTCCCTTGTCAGCGACACCACTACCTGCATCGCTCTTGCCCGTACCAGACTCAGAGCCCGTTGGCTTCTTACGGTCGAAGAGTCCAGACACCTTGTTATCCACATCACGTTCAGAGGGCGCTGCAGACTTTTGCACTGGCTTAGGCTTCTCTTTCGTTGGCGTAACTCGTGCAGGTGTAGGCGTAGGACGTGGGGTAGGAGTAGCCTCAGGCGCCTTAGGTGCTGGTTGTTGAGGAGGCGCAGGCTGTGCGCTCTCGGAGGCAGCAGAGGCAGGACGAGCAGAGGTAGATGCGGCAGCCACCAAGTCTCCTTGATGCTCGATCTTGTCACCAAAGTCGGGGTCTACACCGACGGAGATCCATATCTCCTTATCCCTCGTGTGCTTTTGCTCAGAGGCATCCATACTGAGCCAAAAGAGCAAGCCCACGACGAGTAGATGTAGCAGCAAAGCTACACCTCCAGCGATCCATCTATCATAGCGCACCTTAGACATCTGTCTCCGTACTGTTATCTTGTAAAGCTTCCGTCGCCAAGATCATACGTAGCCCAGCAGTAGCCGAGGCGTTGAGTACCTTGACGATCTCACCATACGACACCGATTTGTCGGCGTAGAGGACTACGTAAGGATCCTCCTGCTCGTGTGCCGCTCCTATCTCGTAGAGTCTAGCCTCTAGTTCCTCGACAGGTAGCATCGTCATTTCAGGTGCACTCTCTGTGGATATGTAGTAGTAGCCTTCGGCATCGATGGTGATGCGTGCCACTGGCTCTTGCGTTGTGGCGGTCGACTGCGAGGAGGGCAGATTAACCTTGATCGCATTCGGTACCACCAGCGTGCTGACCACCATAAAGAAGATCAGCAGCAGAAAGATGACATCGGTCATCGATGCCATGCTAAATACAGATATATGCTTACTGCGTCTCTTGATACTCATGAGCTTAGCATTAAGGGGTGTAGCACGGTCGCTTACAGTTCGTTGATTACATCCATAAAGTCTAGTGTATTAGCCTCTAGACGATTGACGATGCGGTTGATCTGTCCGACCAGATAGTTGTAGAGGAAGAGCGTCACAATACCGACGATCAGACCGCCCACAGTCGTGACCAGCGCTTGGTAGATACCGCTCGAGAGGAGCGATACATCGATACCGCCAGGCGCATTGGCTAGGTCAAAGAACGCCTGCACCATACCGGTCACCGTACCTAGGAAACCAATCATCGGAGCACCCGCAGCGATGGTCGCTAGCAGGGGTAGTCCACGCTCGAGACGTCCCACCTCGTAAGAGCCTACGTTTTCGATAGCGGGGAGTACCTCAGAGGCGGGCTGTCCGAGACGCTTGAGTCCCTTTTCGATCATGCGCGCTTCGGGGGTGTTCTTCTCTTTGCAGAGGGCTATCGCACTATCTTTGCGCCCCATCTGGAGGTAGTCTTTGATGCGTGCGATAAAGGAGTCGTCAGGACGATTGACCTTGCGCAGCTCGATATACTTAGCTACAAAAACGTAAATAGCGACGAGCGAGAGGAGCAGAAGGACGATCATAATCCATCCACCGGCAC
The DNA here is from genome assembly GCA_900538385.1 of uncultured Porphyromonas sp. Classification (GTDB taxonomy): domain Bacteria; phylum Bacteroidota; class Bacteroidia; order Bacteroidales; family Porphyromonadaceae; genus Porphyromonas. Next base: position 2,846 of record UWSO01000005.1, on the reverse strand, counting down.
ACGCCAGCTCCCATAGAGACATCGTAGCGGGTTCGGTAGCTGTCTGCTCAGCTACTGTATTGGCAATCTGAAGTATAGGATACATAAGTTATTCTTGCAAGGATATGTTTATGAGTTAGAGTGAGCTTGTTTGAGATACTGTGCGATGGTCTCCTCGAGACCTAAGTAAAGGGCATCGCTAATGAGTGCATGTCCTATGGAAACCTCATCTAGTGGCGTCACATGCTGGACAAAGTAAGCGAGGTTATCACGACTCAGGTCATGACCCGCATTGACTCCTAGACCAACACGGTGAGCCACCTGGGCAGCCTCCGCAAAGGGAGCAACAATCAACTTCGGATCGCCACTCTGCGCCATCTGCGACGCGTAAGGCTCCGTGTAGAGCTCCACACGATCAGCACCGATCTCTGCAGCAGCCTCGATGTGTCGTGGGTCGGTCCCGACGAAGAGCGAGACACGTATGCCTGCCTGCTTCAGACGTTCGATGATCGGCTTGAGCAGGTCACGACAATCGTCCACCGCCCAGCCACTATCTGAGGTGAGTGCGTCAGGTTTGTCAGGCACAAGCGTTACCTGCTCGGGACGTACGGAGCAGACGAGGTCGAGGAAGGAGTCAGAGGGGTAGCCCTCGATATTGAACTCCGTGGTAACCACCTCCCTGAGGTCTCTCACATCTTGATAAGTGATGTGCCGCTCGTCAGGTCTGGGGTGTACCGTGATCCCCTCAGCACCATACTCCTGACAGCGTCTTGCTGCCAAGACTACATTAGGCGTATCTCCGCCACGAGCGTTGCGGAGAGTAGCTATCTTGTTGATGTTAACGCTTAGTCTCGTCATCTATAAATGTCAATCTACAGTTCCAATGCTACAAATATATAGCTTTCTGACGAAATGGTCGCTTTAGACCAAACGCCAACCAGCAATTAAGCTTCCGTTAAGTAGCAGTCAGTCGATGAGAATATCCCTACCTTTGCACAAACTTCTAATCTCATAGACTTATGACTTCAAAAAAGCAGCAAAGACTTTTCTCTTTACTCGCTCTCGTCCTACTCCTCAGTAGTACGACTATTCACGCTCAGGAGCAGGTACGCTTCACATTCAGCGGATACTTCCAGGCTATCGCACAGTACGGATCTGAGGCCGACTACATCAAGGTGGGAAACGTCACGGCTCCTTACGATCAACCCACCACGAGGATGGGGATACGCCGTGGACGACTCGCTACCCAAGCAACTTATGGTGACCTAAGCGCCAAGATCGAGATCAACGCTACAGACCAGAAGATCTCTATTTTCAACGTCTATGCCGAGTACAAGCCTCATTGGGCCGAGGGAGCTTTCGTCAAAGGAGGACTAATGACTCCTAGCTTTGGCTACGAACTACCTTATAGCTCTAGTAAGCGGGCAGCTTTCGAGCGATCACTTTATATGGCAGATCTCTTCCCTGGAGATATAGATATGGGTCTAGAGATGGGATACAAAGGAGCTCTAGACCCGAGCAAGCGGTGGCAGCTTGAGTCGACGCTCTCTATCCTAGCGGGCAATGGAGGCAAAGGGATGATTAAGAATACCCCAGACCTAGCTTTACGCCTAGCTCTCACTGAGCAAGGGAGTAACCACAACGTCAGTTTCGGACTATCAGGATATGGTGGATATCTACCAGCTACGGATGGGTACTACGCTTTTGACAAGGAAATTGCTACGCTCAAGAAGGACCACATGCTACGTGCTTACGGCGGGGCCTTCCTCACCAGCACGATCAAGCATCAAGGCGGGCAGCTGATGCTCACAGCTGAGGGCATTATGGGCTTGCAACCTGGATGGCAAAACGCTAACCTAGCGGTGGGTCCCAAGGCGCCTGCTACTTTTGAAAACAATATACTCGTACAGCGTCAATTCATCGCTGGCATGACACAGCTTGTGGAGCGTATCAAGCCTATTGACCTAGAGCTCTTCGGTCGGTACGCTTACTATGACCGCAATAGACACTTCGACCCGAAAGCTCAGCAAGACCTCAAACTGAATAATCTGACCGCACTGACCGAGGGAAGCTCACATCAGCTCTCGACTGGTGTCAACTACTTCCTCCAGAAGGACCACCTGCGCTTGTCGCTCCAGTACGACTGCTTCCTCCGTCAGCAGATCGAGCAGCAGGCATTTGTCGCTGCCAAGCCACTGCACATGGTGACCGTGGGAGCGCAGTACAAGTTCTAGTCACGCTCCTGACACCCCATACATCATCATCTATATATGATATCTGTATAGCTTATTTCTATATCTACTTATGATGATGATGATGGCGCGTCGAATCTGTTCATAACTCCCGCTGTGCAGGAGCTAATGACTCTAACATCTGATCTCCTCTAACTGGCTCTGCTGGCTACTTAGAGGATACAAAAGAGCGAGACGATCGTGAGCAGTTACGGTCGTCTCGCTCTCTATCTGTACCTGTTGATAACTTGATCAAAACTGGTTGATAACTCAACCGTAACTTATTTGCAATATTGAAATCTTTTCGTAGCTATATAACTTCCCGAAATAAGCAAATAAGTTAGCTGTGAGTTATTGACGAGTTATGAACAGACTTTTCGACAGAATAGTTGGGGTTATGAACAGCTTGTTGACACCCTCAGTGAATGCTGATACCAAATCAGCTCAGGACTGAAACATTATATCTTGGTACTCCACTAACTACGCTTGACAACAAGTCTAGGATATGAGGATTGAGCCTGGCTTCATAGCGCTATCGATACTCATACATCTTCGATAAGTCCGACATCTCCCGAGGAATTTCCCAATAGCTCCCGAGGAAATCAAAAATACCCACGGAAGAAAGAAAAAATTCTT
>UWSO01000004.1 GCA_900538385.1 uncultured Porphyromonas sp. | reverse complement strand
ATTTTTCATTTGCTCACTGGATAATCCTAGATCTTCCACGGAGGATTGTTCTATTACCTCCATTTCCCGAGATTCTTCATTAAGACGTGGGGAAACCTACCCCGTATAATGCGTCAGCCCTGTCTAGTTCCAGGAGCACCAGTTCCACTAGCCGACAGCTGATATCTTTTTATTATCTTTGTGGTATAATCAGTAGATAGGAATCATATATGAAGTTTACCGTCAATAGCAACGAGCTCTCCACGCTCTTGCAAAATGTAGGGCGCCTTGTCCCTGCGAGCAATGTCTCTATGCCAGCGCTGGCCAACTACCTCTTTGAGGTGACTCCTGAGCGGATCTCCGTGACGGGAGGGGATACGATGATGCGCTCGACTGGTGTGATCGCTCCGCTAGAGTGTGATGGCGAAATGCGCTTCCTGATAGCTCCCTCACCACTACTGGACTATATTAAGTCGCTGCCTGTACAGCCGCTGACGATGGAGATGCAGACGACCGAAGAGGGTGCGCGGTTTATCCACCTGATCCACTCGACGGGATACCTGGATATTCCCATTGGCGATGCAGATCTCTACGTCTCTAGAGAGTCTCCCGAGGATACCGATGGTGCAGCTATGATGAGTATGAATAGCTCTAGTCTCCTAGCTGGTATCTCGGCAGTTCTGCCGGCTGCCTATCCCGACACATCGCGTGAGCAGCTCCACGGCGTACACTTTGTCATGCTCACGGACCGTCTAGAGCTCTGCGCGACGGACAATGTACAGCTCGTACGCTACATAGACTACGATGCGCGGATCGTCGAGAAGGAGGGCGAGGTAGCACAAGCTTCACTCAAGGATCCTAGCTTCACGCTCCCGATCAAGGTCTCTAGCTTCCTACAGTCTATCCTTCCGAATTTTGCCAATGAGGAGGCACTCGTCATCTTCAATAATAAGCAGGTGGAGGTGCGCTTTGGCACTTACAATGTGGTATCACAGGTGAGCGTGCTGGACTTCCCCAACTACAACGGGCTACTCCCAGACTCTATGACCTATATGATCGAGATCGACGGGCAAGTCTTGCAGCGCGCCACGACTCGTGTCAACTATCTGAGCAATATCGTGGGGCTGGGTGCCGACTCGAGCCTGCTCTGTATCACCTTCGAGGAGCATGCGATGGTCATGAAGGGTGGCTTCTACGCACAGGGCGCTAATACGCCTGGTGTCGATGTCGAGGAGCGTATCCCTGTGGACTATCCCGAGCAGATGGAGGGGATGCAGATCACCTTCAAGACGAACACCTTCATCAAGTTCCTCAAGGCGTTCAATGCGGAGAGCCTGCAGCTACACATTACCAATGCTACGCAGCCGATCATGATCACACCGACCAAGGTGGCTGACCAAACGGACCTGCGAGGTATCACAGCTCCCGTACGTATCTAAGAACACCGAATCGATAAGTTATGACGCTACAAATGGATCGTCCGCTAGTGGTCTTTGACATAGAGGCTACGGGACTGGATATTACGAATGACCGCATCATCGAGCTGACAATACTCAAGCTGATGCCCGATGAGGAGCGGATCGTACGGACACGACGCTTCAATCCTGAGATGCCTATCCCGGCCGAGAGCACAGCGATACATGGCATCACGGACGAAGATGTGCGTGACTGTCCTCCCTTTAGAGCTTGTGCTAAGAGCTTAGCGGAGCTGATCGATGGGTGCGACCTGGCGGGCTACAACTCGCAGCGCTTTGACCTGCCGATGCTGGGGGAGGAGTTCCTCCGTGCTGGTGTGGAGGTGGATTTGCTCTCTAGGCAGCACATAGACGTGCAGACGATCTTTCACAAGATGGAACCACGGACTCTTGAGGGGGCTGTGCGCTTCTACTGTCATCGTGAGCATATCGGAGCGCATGGTGCTGAGGCAGACACGATCGCTACGCTTGATGTGCTACTAGCACAGCTGGAGAAGTATGGTGATGCATTGCCACACAGTGTCAAGGAACTGTCCGACCTAACTACTTATCATCGCAATGTAGACCTCGCTGGGCGCATTGTCTTAGATGATAACGATGTGCCAGTCTTTAACTTTGGCAAGCACAAGGGGCGCTCTGTCGAGGAGGTTTTGCGAGAAGAGCCAGGCTACCTCAGCTGGCTACTGCAAGCGGACTTCTCACGAGACACGAAGCGTCAGTTCCTCCTGATCAAGGAGCAGATGAAGCCTTAGAGCCATCACGCCACACGATAGATAGCCATGCGCTTACAGAACAAGCATATAGTCGTAGGGATCACTGGCGGGATAGCCGCCTACAAGAGTGCCTCGCTGGTACGTCTGCTGATCAAGGAGGGTGCCGAGGTGCAGGTGGTTATGACGCCCGCGGCAAAGGAGTTCATCACGCCGCTGACGCTCGCCACGCTTTCGCAGCATGCGGTGGTCTCGGACTTCTTCGATCGTCGTGACGGTTCGTGGCATAGTCACGTGACGCTGGGCACTTGGGCCGATCTGATGATCATAGCTCCCGCCACGGCTAGCACGATCGGCAAGATGGCGCACGGCATTGCCGACAATATCCTCGTGACCACTTACTTAGCGATGCGCGCTCCCGTGCTAATAGCGCCAGCGATGGATCTAGATATGTGGTCTCACCCGACGACCGCCCGCAATCTGGAGATACTGGCGCAGGACGGTGTCGCACAAGCGTTGCCCGCTGAGGGCTTTCTCGCTAGTGGACTGACCGGGCGGGGACGTATGCAGGAGCCCGAGGAAATCTTAGAGCAGGCGGTCGCAATGCTCACCACTACGAAGGCGGGGCTACCCTTAGCAGGGGAGTGCGTCACCATTACAGCAGGACCTACCTACGAACCGATCGACGATGTACGCTTCATAGGCAACCATTCATCGGGACTGATGGGTATCTCACTGGCGGAAGCTTTGGCACGTCAGGGTGCCGAGGTACATTTGGTCTTAGGACCAACGCATCTACGTCCCACCAACCCGCAGATTGTCGTACACCCCGTGATGACTGCCGAAGAGATGCTGGCGGCAGCTCAGGAGACCTTCGGGCGTAGCTCGATAGCGATTTTTGCAGCGGCAGTGGCTGACTACCGACCCGAGGAGCGTGTGTCAGGGAAGATCAAGAAGGAGCGTCGTGGCGGTGAGCAGATGCAGCTCACGCTGACGCAAAATCCCGACATAGCCGCGACTCTTGGGGCGCAGCGCCGTGCAGGACAGTACTTAGTTGGCTTTGCTCTGGAGACTTCTGTGGATACTTCCGCAGCCGAGAGCAAGCTGCACAACAAGCATCTCGATGCGATCGTGCTTAACTCGACGAGCGATGCGGGTGCGGGCTTTGGAGTTCCGACCAATAAGGTGCTAATACTAGACAAAGCGGGCACTCGGTGCGACCTGCCGCTAGAGAGCAAGGCGGTCGTGGCGGAGCAGATCGTAGACTTCGTACTCAAGCATCGCACACAGCTCGTTTAGTCTTATGAAGCTTGATCTGATGAAGCGTTTTCTCCTAGCTTTAGTGGCACTACTCCTATGGCTCCCTGGGCAGAGTCAAGCGCAGGAGCTGAATGCACGTGTCACGGTCAATGTGGATCGTCTAGGCTCCTCTGCCGATCAGGCGATCGTCTCGGACTTGACCCAGCAGTTGACCGAGATGATCAATCAGACGCGATGGACGAACGCCACCTTCTCGCCGATGGAGCGGATCGAATGCGCCTGGGGTCTGAACCTCGTGAGCGTCTCTGACGACGGTCTCTACACGGCGGAGCTAAGCATATCCGCACAGCGACCCGTCTACGGAGCCTCCTATACGACCCCGCTGCTGGTGCATCTAGACCGTGAGCTAAACTTCCAGTACGCTCCCTACCAACCACTCGTCTATGCGCCCACACAGATAGACAATAACCTTGTGGCGACGGTCGCTTTCTACGCTTATCTCATCTTAGCTCTAGACTTTGACTCCTTTGCGCCTCTCGGGGGCGACTACGCTGCGCGACAGATGCAGCAACTGGTGGCGACAGCTCAGCAGATGATGGACTGGTCGGGCTGGAAAGCTTACGCCAGTGACAACAACCGCTACGCTATCAGCCAAGCTTACAACGATCCGGCATATCAGCCGTGGCGCAACTACTGGTATCAGTACCATCGCCAGGGACTAGACCTCCTCACGAGCAACTTACGTCGTGGCTACACCAATATATTAGAGCAGCTCTCCCTCCTGGAGGAGACCTGGCAGGCCAATAGCTTGTCGCCGCTCCTACAGATCTTCGCACAGACCAAGCTAGACGAGCTACCTCTTCTGGTCGAAGGCGCTCCACAGGACAGCCGCATGGCAGCTTACAAGACGCTCTCCAAGATCTTCCCAACAGAAGATAGCAAGCTCTCAGCCCTGAAGAAGTAACTACACTCCATGCTGCACAGCCTATACATACGGGACTACATTCTCATCGAGGAGCTTAGCTGCGCCTTCCCCACGGGACTCATAGCAGTCACAGGTGAAACGGGAGCGGGCAAGAGTATCTTTGTCTCAGCCCTACAGCTGCTGGCAGGGGGGCGTGCCGACATATCGACCATTCGTCAGGGCTGCCAGAAGGCGGTCATCGAGGGTGAGTTCACTCAGCTTAGCCCTCAGGTCATCGAATGGATGCAAGCGCAGGAGCTAGAGGTCGAGGAGAGCTGTCTCGTACGTCGTGAGATACGACAGACGGGACGTAGTCGCATCTTCGTCAATGACACGCCCGTGACGCTCGCTCAACTGGAGGAGCTGGGCGCACTCCTGCTAGACGTTCACTCGCAGCATCGTAACCTGCTGCTCCGTGAGGGCGCTTATCAGATCGCACTGATCGACTCGCAACTAGGAGCCGAGGTGCAGCTTGTCGAGGCGTACCACAGCGCTTATCAGCAATACCACGACAACGCCATACGACTCAAGAAGCTACGCGCAGAGGCGCAGCAAGCCGAGGCGGAGTATGAGCTGAATAGCCGAGCCTACGAGGAGATCGCTGCGCTCAAGCTCGAGCAGTACTCGCTCACCGACCTTGCTGACGAGGCGGAGCGACTCACCCACACGCAGGAGATACAGGAAGGCTTGCAGAGCATCCTTGCGCTACTCAATAGACCGCACAGCATCGTCGATCAGCTCACGACGGCGCAGGAGCAGATGGAGCAGACCGCCGCTTACCTCCCAGAGCTCAGTAACTACACCGAGCGCATGCGGAGCCTAGTCATCGAGCTAGACGATATCGAGAGCGACTTGAGCCGTCTCCAGGGCGAGGTCGCCTACAATCCTTCGCGCCTAGAGGAGATCAATACGATCCTTGGCGGGGTCAATGCTTTGCTCAAAAAGCATAACCTCCTATCTCCTGAAGAGCTCCTCGAGTACAGCCAAGAGCTTGGTGCCAAGCTCGCTCACACTGCTCAGTACGAGCAAGAACTAGCCGCGCTACGCACCGAAGTGCTCCAGCAGCGCACAGAGGTGCTAACCCTAGGCAAGCAACTCCACGAGGCACGAGCCAAGGTCGCTGCCCAGATTGCACGGAGCGTCACCAAGACGCTCTGCCAGTTGGAGATGCCGCACGCACGCTTTGACATAGCGCTGCAGCTCCTCGACAAGCCGACCGAGCGAGGCATGGACCAGGTCGACTTCCTCCTCTCAGCCAACAGCGATCAGCCACTCCGCCCCGTCACTGACATCGCTTCGGGCGGTGAAATAGCCCGACTGATGCTAGCACTCAAGGCTTTGCGCAGTCAAGCCGCCACGAACCCCACCGAGCTTGCCACCTCGCCCGCCATCGTCTTTGACGAGATCGACACCGGCACCTCAGGCATCGCTGCTTCTCGCATAGGCGATATGCTTCACACGATGGGCGAGCGCCAGCAGATCTTCGTCATCACCCACCTGCCGCAGATCGCTTCGGCAGCCACCCAGCATATACTCATTTATAAGGAGGAGACCAACGGCGAGACCCACTCGCACCTTCGCCTCCTCACACCCGAAGAGCGCATCGACGAGATAGCACGTCTCCAGAGTGGCGACCAGATTACCCCCGAGGCCATCGCTGCCGCACACACATTACTTACAGCACATGATTAAGCAAAAACTCATCTACGGCATCCACGCTCTCAACGAGAGCCTCGCCTCCCATAGCGACATAGACAAGATCTATATGAAGAAAGGTGCCGTCACTGGCGAACTTCTAGAGATCAAACGCACCGCACGCACTCAGGGCATACCCGTCATGGAGGTCCCCGCCGAGCGTCTCAACCGCTTCACACGGGGTGCTCACCAAGGGGTCGTAGCGCTCATCTCGCCGATCACCTACACCAGCCTAGAGTCGCTCATACCGATGCTTTATGACGAGGGGCAGATGCCTTTTATCGTACTGCTCGACGGAGTCACCGACGTGCGCAACTTTGGCGCCATCGCTCGTACTTGCGAATGCGCAGGCGTCCACGCTATCGTCATCCCTGAGCGAGATAGCGTCTCCGTCACGGCCGATGCGGTCAATGCTTCCGCTGGAGCGCTCATGCGTATCCCCGTTTGTCGTGAGCGTGACCTCGTGACCGCCTGCCGCTTCCTACGGGATAGCGGTCTGCAGCTCGTCGGAGCCGATGTAGACGCCACGACAAACTATACCTCCCTCCCGATGACGCCGCCCCTCGGCATCGTCATGGGTTCGGAGCAAAAAGGTATCTCCACGGGCGTCCTCAAGCAACTCACCGACCGCGTCTCCATACCTCAGCTGGGACAGATCTCCTCGCTCAACGTATCGGTCGCTACCGGCATCATGCTCTACGAGGTCGTTCGCCAGCACAACGCAAGCCTATAAAAGTTCACAACACAATAAGAAGTATACTATGAAAAAAGTAATCTCCACTCCCAACGCTCCTGCAGCTATCGGACCTTACAGCCAGGCAATAGCCTTCGGCGACATGCTCATCACCTCTGGTCAGCTCGGCCTGGACCCCAAGTCTGGCGCTTTCGTATCAGAAGATGTCTCAGCGCAGACGGAGCAAGTCTTTCGCAATCTGAAGGCTATCCTCGACGAGGCTGGCTTTACCTTCGATCAGGTTGTCAAGACTACCTGCTTCCTCGCTGATATGGGTGACTTTGCAGCGATGAATGCAGTCTACGAGAAGCATTTCTCGGGCGCTTTCCCAGCACGCTCAGCCGTTGCTGTCAAGACCCTCCCCAAGGGCGGACTCGTCGAGATCGAAGTGATCGCACACAAGTAGTAGATCCTAGTAAATAACAAAAGAACAGCACCTTGACCGCAGTCAAGGTGCTGTTATTTTTTAGTTTGTAGCGAGAGAGGGGCACGATCCCTCGACCTCCGGATTATGAATCCGACGCTCTAACCAGCTGAGCTACCTCGCCATCCACAGAGGGGCTATCCCCTTAGACGATGCAAAGGTACACAATATTCCCGAACAAACCAACGCCCCAACAAAAACCGTCAGGGCTGACGCCATTATACGGGGTAGGTTTCCCTACGTCTTAATGAAGGATCTTGGGAAATGGAGGAAATCGAATAATCCTCTGTGGAGATCTAGGATTATCCAGTGAGCAAATGAAAAATTCTTCCGAAGTATGAGTTGATTCTTCGGAAGAATTTTTTCATTCCTCGGAAGAAAGAGAAATTTCTTCCGAAGAATTGGTCGATTTCCTCCGAGCTATTTGGGCTTTTGCTCCGAGGAATTGACCTCAATGGAGATCTAGGAGTAGCTATAATGTGAGTCCATAGCGCTATGTGGCAAGACTTAATCCATCTATTCCTCGGTTGGCGTCAGCCCTGCAAAAACCATAGTTCGTTTCGGCTAATTCCTACTTTGAGGTGCTGGACGGCAGTAGTTAGAGCTGACTCGTTGTACCTATACATCCCAATTCCTCCGAGGAAGTAAAAACTCTTCAGAAGAATCAGAACTTACTTTTACCCTGATACTTGGGATAGCCTCAAAGCGTTACAGCGTGCTGTAACCTCTATTCCAGGTGACCTCTGAGCCGTGCGTCCGTACTGCTTCTGTGCGGGCAAGGACGAAAAAGTAGTCGCTCAGACGATTGACAAAGCGAACGATCAAGTCATCCACACGGCTCTCCTCACGGAGGCGGTAGATGTTGCGCTCAGCACGACGGCAGACGGTACGACAGACGTGACAGAGTGCTGCGGAGCGTCCACCAGAGGGGAGGACGAACTCTTTGAGACGAGGTAGTGTAGCGTCTAGCTCATCGATCTTGTGCTCCAGCTTCTCAATGTCCGTCGGGTCTATCTGCATAGCTGCGAGGTACTCCTCCTGATCGGGCGGTGTGGCTAGACTTCCAGCCACGTTAAAGAGAATATGCTGTAGACGCAGTAGGAAGTCGTGCGTCTCATCTGTGAGCTCCTCAGCGAGGAGGACGCCGATATGGCTGTTGAGTTCGTCAATAGTGCCGTAGCACTCGAGGCGTATGTGTCCCTTGGAGATGCGTGTACCACCTACGAGTCCAGTGGTGCCGTCATCGCCACGGCGGGTATATACGGGGCTTTTCTTCATAGTTGTAGCTTGTTTGAGTAGGTAATAGGGTTAATGTCTGATACGTGTCCAGAAGTCTTGGCGGGGCAACTTATGATCTAGGAAGAGTAGTTGTCCGCCTGCGTAGTCGACCATCATGCCAGCCTCTCTCTGACGAAAGGACTCTGGCACTTTGCTCCCGACATGCCAAAGGATAGAACCAGTGTTCCACGGCATCTCCGCTAGTGGTTCGCCTTGCCATAAGATCAGTGCACGATCGTAGGCTAGTGCCTTGTCGTACTGCGTGACGAGCTGCATGAGGGGCCACTGGTGGAGCAGCTGTAGTGCTAGTTGCTTCTGCTGGCGGTCTAGTAGGTCGCTACCCTCGAGTAGCTCCTCTAGATGCTCTGGGTAGTACGCTACACCACGCTGGTCTAGGACTAAGGTAATAAGCCGAAAGGCTGTCGGCGAGTGGACACCATGCCCTAGCGAAGTCCACCAACGCTTGAGAGGAGTCGCCATAGATGGGTCGAGTGGTGATCCTAATATATATAGTCATGCGAAGACGAGCCAATGAAACCATCAGCTTGTCTTCGCATGTCTATTTCGTTGTGAGCTGGTGATTACTCAGCTACAGGAGCTTCAGCAGCTGCAGGCTCCTCTACGACTAGAGCACCCTCGCAAAGCTGTTCCTCGCCCTTGCCGAAGTAGAAAGAGTCACCCTTCGTCCAGAAGTAGTAGCCCTCCTCGTTTTCCCATTTAGCACCGTCAGCGCTGACAGCGTTCTTCAGCTCGTAGACTACATTGCCCTCAACATCCTTGAGCGTTGCATTCTCACGGTTCTCGCCAGTGACAGTCAGCTCAAAGTGCTGCTTGCCGTCAGCGGTAGCGTAGTTGAAGACCTCAGGCTCAGCAACGACAGGAGCCTCTACGACAATAGCAGAGTCCACGGTAGTAGTCGTTGCGTCCTTTTTCTCCGTGTTACAAGCTACTAGTGCTAGACCAGCAGCTACGATTAGCATAAACTTTTTCATATTCGTATGATTGATTAAAGTGAATAAATCCGATTGATTACGCCTGCCGCTCCTTAAAGCGGGAGCCGATCAAAGCGTAGTAAAGCATGTACAGCTCGCCACCTACGACGAGAAGCCATGTATAGTGATAACCTCCTAGGAGGTCAGCTAGTAAGCTCTGTAAGAATGGTAAGAGTGCCCCTCCGATGAGTCCCATCAGGAGTACGCCGGAGGCTCTCGTGGCGAGGCTGCCTAGCTCCTTAAGTGCTAGTGAATAGATAGCGCCCCACATGACCGAGTGACATAGTCCGACGGCTATGAGCCAGTAAGGCTGATTGGTCACGACAGCGATCAGAATGAGGATAGCGGAGAGTAGCGTGGTGGTCCACAATAGGGTGCGGTCAGAGACACTACTCAAGAAGCTACCGACGAAGCGCCCTACTAGCATAGCTCCCCAGTAGAGTGTTGCGTAGAGAGCGACAGTGTTATAGCTCAGCGCGAGATCATGCTGCCCGTACAGGATGATATTGGCACCGATGCAGACTTCGACACCGACATAGCAGAAGAGCGCTATGCAGCCAAGTCGCACACGTCGTATGCGCCACACGGTCTTGAAGCTCACCTGGGCATCTTCACTGCTGGTCGTTCCCTCGATATGCGGGACGTGGAGTCGCTTGACTACGTAGGAGAGGATCAGTACGACACCCATCAGGATGGTCATCGGGAGGATCACCTCTTGGATCTGTACATCCTTCAAGTCTGCCACCCCGCCGAAGATAACCATCGACACGAAGAGTGGCGCTAGCATGGTCATCGTCGAGTTGCCCACGCCACCGATGTTTTGTCGCTGTACGGCTGACGTGCCAGGGACAGTACAAGCAATGAGATAAGGATTGACCGACGACTGCATGAAGGTGATCCCCGCTCCACAGACGAAGGAGCCGAGGAGAAAGATCAGATAGCTCACGGGCAGCTGCACCGTCTCGGAGAGGGTGATCCAGAGTGAGGTGTGCATAAAGAGCAGTGCCGAGAGGATAAAGAGTAGGATACCTCCCGCCAGCAAAAGCAAGCCTCTGACGATGGTCATCTTGTAGCCATGCCGCTCGACGAAGCGCGACGAGGTAGGTCCTAGCACGAGGTACGAGAGGAAGAAGGCGAAGATGAGTAGCGTCGTAAAGCTATTGGTCCACCCACCTGCGGAGTGCAGATAGGCGCTCTGGATGGGTGCTTGAAACTGCTGATTGATGCTCGTGATGAAGCCGATGACGGTCATCATGATCACCATAGTTATAAAGGGCCCGAGATAGTTCGGCTTGGTTGCTGTCGAAGGCGTTGGCATACGAACTTGCTAGTCTAATCCGCTGCAAAGTTATACAAAAAGAAGTCACCAACCACAAGTTCAGCTCATAACATGCTAGTAGCAGAGGTAGAGAAAGAATCTTGAGGCTGGTGACTTCTTTGTATTTAGGCTTAGTAGAGCTGCTGTGTACGGTGACACAGTAGCTCTAGCTCTTATCGTTTATTCGTCACGATGCTCACGACGTGGACGGCGCTCACGACGCTCGCCATCATCACGACGCTCACGGCGTGGACGACGCTCAGGCTCTACGTAGCCCTCGGGCTTAGGTAGAAGCGCCTTGTGTGAGAGACTGAACTTGCCCGTCTTGGGGTCGATCTCGATGAGCTTGACATCGATGGTGTCGCCCTCCTTGAGACCTGTATCCTCGATGGTGGCAAAGCGCTTCCAGTCGATCTCGCTGATGTGAAGCAGTCCATCCTTGCCTGGCATAAACTGTACGAAGCAGCCGTAAGGCATCACTGAGGAGACGGTACCCTTGTAGACCTCGCCCACCTCTGGGGTAGCGACGATGCCGCGTACCATAGCCATAGCTGCATCGAGAGACTCCTTGTTGGAGCTACTGATCTCGACGATACCATAGTTGTCCACCTCTTCGATGTTGACCGTGGCACCACTCTGCTCCTGAATGCCCTGGATGATCTTACCGCCCGGGCCAATGACAGCTCCGATGAACTCCTTGCCGATGCGTAGCGTCTCAATGCGTGGTGCATGAGGCTTCATATCGGGACGAGCCGCGGGCTGTGCCTCCTCGATCTTGTCTAGGATGTGTAGACGACCAGCCTTAGCCTGTGCCAAGGCATTTGCTAGGATCTCATAGCTCAGACCGTCTACCTTGATATCCATCTGCGTAGCGGTGATACCGTCACGGGTACCCGTGACCTTAAAGTCCATATCGCCGAGGTGATCCTCGTCTCCAAGGATGTCGGAGAGAATAGCGTAGTTGGTACCCTTGTTCTCACTGATGAGACCCATAGCGATACCAGAGACAGGCTTCTTCATCTGGACACCAGCATCACGCAGAGCGAGCGTACCAGCGCAGACCGTAGCCATAGAGGAGGATCCATTGGACTCAAGGATATCACTCATCACACGGATCACGTAGGGGTAGTCCTCGGGGATCATGCGCTTGAGCGCACGGTGTGCGAGGTTACCGTGGCCGATCTCACGACGGCTGATGCCGCGCGAAGCTTTTGCCTCGCCAGTGGAGAAGGGCGGGAAGTTGTAGTGTAGGAGGAAGCGCTCCTTGCCGTAGTTGAGTACGTCGTCGACCAGCTTCTCATCGCTCTTGGTACCGAGCGTCACTGTGGATAGTGACTGCGTCTCACCACGTGTGAAGATAGCCGATCCGTGAGGACCTGGTAGGCAGTCGGTCTCGATCCAGATAGGACGTATCTCGTCGGTGCGACGACCATCGAGACGCTTGCCCTCATCAAGGATCATACGACGCATAGCCGCCTTCTCCATATCGTGGTAGTAGCGGTCTATGATCATGCCCTTCGCCTCAAGCTCCTCTTCGGTAAACTGAGCCTTGAACTCCTCAACGATTGCCTCAAAGGCATCGCCACGAGCATGCTTGTCGGTACCAGCTGTAGCCACCTTGTAGATCTTGTCGTAGAGCTCACGCTGCATACGATCACGTAGCTCCTCGTCTTGCTCCTCAGCGGGATACTCACGCTTGGTCATCTTACCGACAGCCTCCGAGAGCTCTAGCTGAGCCTGGCACTGTACCTTGATAGCCTCGTGAGCCACCTTGATAGCCTCGAGCATCTCCTCCTCTTGGACCTCTTCCATCTCACCCTCGACCATCATAATGTTGTCGAGTGTCGCTGCGACCATCATGTCAATGTCGGCACGCTCTAGCTGCTCGAAGGTAGGATTGATGACAAACTCACCATCAACACGTGCTACACGTACCTCGCTGATAGGACCACCGAAGGGGATATCAGAGACCGCTAGAGCCGCCGAAGCAGCTAGTCCAGCAAGTGCGTCTGGCATATCTTCACCATCGGAGGAGAAGAGGATAATGTTCACGTAGACCTCTGCATGGTAGTCATCTGGGAAGAGAGGACGCAGTGCGCGGTCTACTAGTCGGCAAGTTAATATCTCATAGTCTGAGGCGCGTCCCTCACGGCGTGTGAAGCCTCCGGGGAAGCGACCTATGGCTGAATACTTCTCTTTGTACTCTACCTGAAGTGGCATAAAGTCCACGTCGGGCTTAGCCTCCTTGGCAGCAGTTACAGCTGCGAGTAGTACGGTAGAGCCCATGGTGACGGTGACAGCACCGTCGGCTTGCTTAGCAAGCTTACCCGTCTCGATGGTGATCGTACGACCATCGGGTAGGGTGATTGTCTTATTGACCGGATTGATCATAAAAATCGTCTGATTACTTAGTTCTATTTGTCTTATACCTCGATAAAATCGTCCAAAGTTACAAAAACTAAAGCAGATAGCACCTATTATCGCAAACTGCGCCCCCCACGCCTTGTCACTTTAGCTTGAAGTAGCAGATGATCGGCTTGTGGTCGGAGATCTCTGCAGTGCGGTCTACGTAGGCTGCTCGCGCCTCTATCTGATCGCTGTAGAGCATGTGATCGATCCGCACGCCGATGAGCGACTTGAAGTAGTAGCTGTAGTTGACCCCTCGTCCTGTCGACGCAATCGCATCGTGCAGTCCCGTCGAGAGCCGATGATGCGTGTAGGTGATCGGCGTATCGTTAAAGTCTCCACAGACAAGCAGGTAGGGTGACTCCTGATAGTTGATGTCCTGATAGACCTGCTCGACTTGCTTAGCACGACGCTTGAAAGCGGGAGAAAATCGTCCACCGACAGCTTGGGTGAACCCCTTGGGATTGACCTCCTGAGCTAACTGGAAGTAGTGCTTCTGCTCCTCTTTTGTAAAGCCAAAAGACTCTAGATGCAGGTTGTACAGGATTAATTTCTTCTCCCCTACTAGGATCGTAAAGACCGCTCCCCCGTTGAACTTAGAGTGCAGATCTATGGGGCGTGTCGATAGGATGGGGTACTTGGAGAGTACGATGAGGCGACTGCCGTGATCCTTGACAGCATAGGCTGAGCTGTAGTAGGGATACTCCTTCAGGGAGTGGTGCAGACTGCGCTCAGACATATACTTCGACTTATTGGAGCTGAGCCACGCCTCCTGCAGGCAGATGATGTCGGCATCGCTCTTAGCGAGGTAGTCGGTGGTCGGGTGCTGGTCTTTTGGACCTAGGTTGGAAAATTGAAAGGCATTGGCATTGAGACTCAATACCTTGATCCAGTTCTCTCGATCGATGGGAGGCGTCTGGCGCACTCGTATCGGTGCGTACAGTAGGAGCGTGGGGAGGGAGATGAGGAGCATCACCGTATTGATCGCAGCACGACTCCAAGCACGAATGATAAACCAATAGATCGCCTGCAGTACGACCAGTGCGAAGAGCAGGGGAAAGAGCAATCCTAGATAAGGAAAGAGCGTCATCGTCGTCGGTGAGATATAGCGACTCAGCAACGAGCCGACGAAGAGCAGCAAGAGCAAGAGATTGCCAAAGGAGACGAACGTGTGCCAGAAGCCACGTATCACGCCCCAGAGGGTACGCTTTTTCGCCGGCTTCTGCTCGCTCTCCTGGCTAGGAGCTACGGAGGGTTTCGTGGTGCTATCCATAGATTGCATGATTAGTTGTGGTCTGACTGGTCAAGCCACTGATTGTTGTGCTCGATGAGCTGCTTGCGCTCCTCATCAGATAGGCTTTGGTAGCCAGACTGCTGCACTTTGTCTAGGAGCTGCCGATAGCGTGCTGTCTGGGCATCTTGTAGGGTCGCTTGCAGCCGTGCGCTGCGCTGTCGCCGACGCTGATACAGTCCTAAGCCACAGCCCCACAGGACGCCTGCGAGGTGAGCGATCAGCCCGCCTACGTTGTACCCACCATAGGCTAGTAGCAGGAGCAGGAAGACGAATAGTCCCACCTGCCACACACGGAGCGAACCGATCAGTGGCAGCGGCATTTCCTCACGAGGAGCAGAGCCGATCATATAGCCTACAAGTGCGATGACTGAGGCGGAGGCACCCACGAGCGGCAGCCCGAGCAGGAGTACCCCACCAGCACGTAGCAGCGAGGTGCAGAGCACGAAAGCTCCTCCACCTACGACGGCTCCCCCGAGATAGCTCCAGACGAACTGGCGCCATCCGCTGCGACGTAGCAGCATCTCGCCAAAGAGCCACAGAAGGAGTAGATTGAGCAAGAGGTGCAACCCACTATTATGCAGGAGCGTATAAGTGACGATCGTCCAGGGTCTGCGCCATAGAGCATCAGGCGAGCAGGAGAGGTAGAGCTGATCCACGACACCGCGCGTCCACCGCGTGGGTAGCGGTGCAGGCAGCTGACGAACAATAAAGTCCACCAGCCAGAAGAGTACCAGTAGGAGCGTGATGCCCCACAGGATTTGTCTGTCAGGATCTATACGCTTCGCCAAACGCATTGTACAGTTTGCCTTGCTTACGCCATAGCAATATGAGGAGCAGACCACCGAGCATACCCCCGAGATGGGCGAAGTGCGCCACGTCACTCTGTAGATTTGCCACGCCGAGGAAAAGCTCGATCACGCCGTAGCCAATCACAAAGTACTTAGCTCTGATCGGTATGGGGATGAAAAAGAGATAGATCGCTGCATTGGGAAAGAGCCAGCCGAAGGCGAGCAGAAGCCCAAAGACGGCTCCCGAAGCACCTATCGTCAAGAGCTGATTGACAAAGAGCTCTGTAGCCATACGAGAACCATCGGGGAAGGCGATCACCTCATACCCCATCACCTCTCTGACAGTCGTCAAGCCCCAGACCAGCTCCTGCGAGAGCGCTGCAGTGAGTCCGCAGACGAGGTAGAAGAGCAGGAAGCGCTGAGCTCCCCAAGTGCGCTCGATTGCCACGCCAAACATAAAGAGCGCAAACATATTGAAGAAGAGGTGCGTGAAGCTCCCATGGAGGAACATATAGGTCACGGGCTGCCAGATGTGGAAGTCCTGAGCCGTCACGTAGTGCAGCCCTAGGAGTCCCGTTAGATCGATCCCCACACGAGGTAGCACCTGCTGAGCAATGTAGCAGATCAGATTGATGATTAGCAGATTGAGCGTCACGGGAGGGATCTGTAGTCGAGGTGCTGTATCGAATGCGTGCATAGCGTTATGTTCTAATTGTTGTGTTGTGTAGCGGCTTAGTACCAGCCACTGCCACCGTAGGAGGGCAGGCTGTGCTGCTCCCACTTGAGGTCACGGAGTAGGGAGGCGTTGACACCGATCACTAGGTTGTACGACTTGTAGGCGCCTATTGGGATGACGCTTGCCGTCAGAGACCAGCAGTGCAGGTCTCGCGTGATATTGATCGTCATACCCGTCAGTTTCTTCAGGTCGAAGTTGTAGTTCGCATCAAAAGAGAAGTTCCAGTTTGGCGTAGGCTGTAGCTGCCCGCGGAAAGAGAGGTTTTGGGTAAACATATACTCAAACTCTCGCCGCTGGGTATTGAACTTCTGCCTATCTTGTGCCACATTGATACTATAGTTAAAGGAAAAGCTCCACGGCACGCTAAACTGCAGGTATCCGTCTTGATCCCAACTATCTTTCTCGTTGTAACTACTGCGCGGAGTGCCATCCGGTGATCTATCGAAGCCCATCCTATCTGCTCCAGGGCTACCGCCCATCGAGGAGGGGGAATCAGTCGACGATGTAGAACCTTCGCCATCTGTGCTAGACGATCCTTTTTTCTTATGAAAGAGTCCACCGAGCCACTTGCCTAGCTTCTCAAAGGTCTGCGGCGTAAAGGTATAGTTAAAGCTCGTACCCGTACCTAGGAAGGATCCGATACCATGTCCATTCAGCACCCTCAGCTTATCCACACGATAGGGTCTCACGTTGCCCTGCTGGTCGGTGTGGTAGTTCCATTCGTAAGGATCGAAAGAGGCAGAGAGACGTAGCACGAAGGTCTTCGTGAGCCTTATCGCAATGTTGGTGCTGAGATTACTCCATCGGAAGGAGTCCGCAGCCATATTGTAGGAGAAGCGGAGACCAAACTGATCGATGAGCGAGATCTTCTTAAACTGATCCTCCACGCCCGTCGAGTCGCTCGGCAGACGCCACTTCATCTCCACATTATTGTCAAAGGAGAAGTTGATCGACCCCGTTTTACCCCGTCCAGGGTATCCGAAGATACCTTGCTCGTAAGGAGTGTAGACGAAGCTGTGTGCCTGCCCCAGCGTATCGACATAGTCTAACTCACGATAATAGCCCCAGAAGGGATCACCGAAGTCTGGAGCGTACGAGAGCGATATCGAGGGCGCTAGACGGTGACGGATCATCTGCACACGATCCCCAAAGAGCTTCTGCCACGGCTTATAAAAACCGTAGAGCGTCGTACTCATCGAGAGCGATGCGCTGAAGTTGTTCAAGTGGTAGAACCCGTAAGTCGTATCTGCATTGACAATTTGCTGCGTCGCATCGTCCCACTGCTTCTCCACACGTGAGGTGTACCAGTAGGCTGTATAGTTGATCGAGGGAGAGATCTTGATGTAGTTAAAGAGGTCAAAAGAGGCGGAGATAGGTATCGAGTGCTGCATACCGTTGCGCCAATCTTTCAGCAGATTGCTCTTGAGGATCAGATTCTCCTTGGTAGTGATACTATTACGTAGCGAGCCGTTGTAGCTGAGCGAGATCTTCTCATACCAGCGCTCCTTGCCCACACGGTTCTTCCGCTTGAAGGGGTAGATCGTCGAGAGCGAGAGCGAGAGGTTCGGCAGGGTCACACTGATGGTCGAGTCGCGAGAGCGCTGATCGATGTTGAAGGCTCCCGTTAGCGAGAGTGGTATGCCAGCAAAGCTCCGGCGGTAGCTGATACTAGAGCCCTTAGTATTTTCGGCTCGTCGCTGATGGTTGTAGACCGCCTGCGTAGCGTTGTGGTTGTAGCTACTGGTCGAGAAGTTGACCGATGCCGAGAAGTTACGCAGCGGATCCGCCTTGGGATCTTGCGAGTGGGTCCATCTGAGAGAGATATCCTGTGAGCGGCTGTAGGTCGAGGGGATATCCTTGTCACCCTGTACCGTTGATATGTAACCCGCCTGCACACTACCATTGTACTTATAGCGCTTGCGATAGTTTGATGCCCCATTGACCGCCCAAGAGCCGTTCGTATAGACATCGCCCGTGAGCGTCAGATCCCAGTAGTCATTCAGGTTAAGGTAGAGTCCACCATGCGTCAGGTAAAGACCTCGCGTCTGGTCGATACCGTAGCTAGGCATGATGATGCCAGAAGTCTGCTTCTCATTGAAGGGGAAGAAGGCAAAAGGTAGACCAATGAAGTAAAGCGGCACGTCAGCCATAACCAGATAGACAGGACCCGTGACAATCTTGTCCTCAGGCTTAGCTTTGGCTCGGGTCAAGTTGATGTAAAAGTGCGGATGCTCGTGCAGGTCGCACGTAGTGTAGCGACCATCCTTGAGATACATCGTATTGTCCTTGAGGCGCTTCGTCTGCTCGGAGGTTAGGAAGCCCTCGCCCTGCTGCGTCGTCACGTCTGTGATGAAGCCTTGACCCGTCTTGAAGTTGTACTTCATCGTCGTACTCTCGAACTTCTGATCCCCATCCGCAAACTTCGGCTTAGCCGTCGGCTGTCCTAAACTGTCTAGAACATACTGCGCATAAACCTCAGAGCTATCCGAGACGATCTTGAGGTAGTTCGCTTCGATACTCATCGTCTGGTACTTCACATCGCTCGGTCCGAAGAAGTACATCACGTTGTCTCCCGTCATGACCAGCGAATCCTGAGCCGAGAAGGTCACAGGCGCCTCCAGCTTAAAGAGCTCCACTGTTTCATTCGCCAGCGTGTCAGTCGCTGTAGGTGTCAGCGTCGTATCCGCTTCGAGAGCAAGGCTGTCCCTGACAGTTGCCAGAGAGTCTACGGAGAGAGAGTCTAGGGGAGTCTTGAGGGTGTCTGGTGCCGTGGCAAGCGTGTCCAGCAGTCGGGTTGTGTCTGATGAGAGGTCCGCCACGACCGTGTCTAGCGGCTCCGTCTGTGACGGCGTAGCTGCGGGTGGCTCCGTGCGTCGTACCTGCGTCGCACACGACACGATCGCCACGCCTACGACAAGCAGTAGGAGCAGCCGCAGGAGCGAGCGAGGAACTATGACAGAGCTAGACATGTGCTATTAATAACGCGAGCGGGCTTGTGGTGATACATCAACCGCTGGCAAAGGTACTAAATAGTGACGTGCTATGAGCACGCCAAGGTCAGACCGAACACTCATCGTGGTGAGTCGGAGGCGATCGGAGCTGACGACTCCTTGTAGGGACGCACGGCTGGTGTCTAGTGGGATTGCGTCCGTCCCCGTTAAAGGTTACGGCATCAAGCTGTCAGAACGATCGGCTGCACGTTTCGTTGTTCGACAACGGACGCACAGACCGTGCGTCCCTACAGGGCGACGTGATAGTTACACGTCTCGCTCCGATTCGTTCCGATAGCTCTGATTACCTCCGATACCTCTGATTACCTCCGATAGCTCTAACACCAGCAGAGGCACCAGCACTCCTAGGAGTACCAGTGCCTCTGACCACTAACCTCTAACTTCTAATTTCTAAAAGATCTACTTCACGACGAGCACCGCACGACGTGCGACACCGTCCGTGCCGATCGCCTCGACGACGTAGCTGCCTGACGAGAGGAGGATACGCTCGCTGTACTCCGTCAGCCCTGGTAGCGACTGCGTGTAGACCGTGATACCGTCTCCCTGTACAAGCCGTAGGGACGACATCTCCTGTGTCGTGCGGACAGTCAGCATACCCTCGCTGTACTGCGCCTGCAGCTCGGCTGTAGGCGCAGCCATCGGAGCGACCGACGTAAAGTCGCCGTCCACGCGTAGCTCGAGACGACCCTCGGCATCATCGGGGAAGAGCTTGATCTGGCAACTCTTACCACCCGTCAGGTCATGCTCCAGGCCGCTCTTGTGGTCTATTAGACGAGCCGTCACGACATGACCCATCACACTACCAACGAGCGAGAGCGTCACATCGATCGGTTCGGAGACCCGTGTGGCTAGCTGGTAGTGACCCGTAGCTACATCATCGGCATAGAGATCCTTATAGGGACCACCTGCGGGATCGATAATCGCAATCGAGGGGTAGCGACTCTCCGCACTCATCAGAAGCTTATTGACCGAGCCAGACTCGTAGCCATAGGTGACCAGCGCACGATCCTTGCCGAGACGACTCTGTAGCGTCAGCGATAGGTAGCGTGCAGCCTCTTCGCCAGCGTCCCCACTCTCACTACTTAGGCTACCGCTCTGAGTATGTTGTTTCGCATATGAGTCGAGAGCGGTTGTTGGGAAGATCAACTTCGCACCAGAACCGACACCCTCCTTAAGCTTGACCACAAATGCTTCGAGCTGATTAATCGTCTTATTCTCTGCTGTAGCTCGGTGGTAGGTCAAGATAGACCCATCTAGCTTCAGAGGATCATAGCCTTTCACCTCAACACGGCTCAAGAATCTCACATAGGGTTCTATAACTTCTTTATTAGCATCTAGGAAAGGAGCTATCTGTAGCGGTGTCATAAATGGATTGCCCACCATCACTTCCTGACCAGCAGCGGTCGCATTGACCTCCATCGTGTAACTCTCGGTACCATTGGCGAGCTTAGGAATACGCTGCGTCGTGGGGTTCTCAAAGATAAAGCGGTAAGCCATCTTGCTACGCTGAGCATACGAGTAGTAACCACGGAAGCGCTGAGCCTTGCCGTCGAAATATTGGAAGCGACTCTGCCCCTTGCTCGCATCGTATGTCTGATGGTAGAAGGACTGGGCTATATCTGGTCTGTCGAAGTATGGTAGCTCCAAGATACCATGGCGCTGCTTGATGATAGGGACTGAGCTACCCTTGCGGTTGAAGCCCTTATCATCGGGAGCCACGATCAGAGCGATACTATTATTATTGCTCGCCATCGAGATAGACTGTAGTGGTGAGGGGTCGTTGAAAGCACTAGCGTCAAACTCAGCCATATCATACACATCATTCGCCTCGATACCAGGCAAGACTCGTAAGCCAAGCTGATAGGTGTAGGGAGAGGCACTGAAGCTGTAATCTCCAGCGTAGATATCGTAGAGCGGAGCCGCTATTAGATTAAGCTCTTTACGCCCATGAAGCCACTCATCGGTATCGAAGGATTTTAAAGTATAAATATGCTTGTCACTCTCGTACTCTGTACCCTTCGCAACGCCAAAGTTGTAGCGTATCATAGCCCGTCGATAGTTGAGCTGGGAGAGGTTATAGATAAACCCTCCCGAGTGGAAAGTGATATCAATACAGGTCGGCTCTCCGTACAAGTCACGAAAGGTAACCGTCTTATCGAGGTCTGGCTGTGGACAAATCGGCTGACCAAATTCATTCTCTAGCTTGAAGTACGCCATATTCACTATATGCACATTGGTGCAGCTACTTGGCACAGCATTCGCTGGATAAAACTCGCCATTATAGAGGAATGACCAGTTATCGGGGTTATTCCAGTCGTAGTGCTCTGAACCAGCTCTCTTGTCGCTAGGATCTGTGGGATCATTTCCCTGTTGTGGCACTACGAGCGCATTGTATGTTTCGTTCGCTCCAATTGGTCCTTCAGGTAGCGTGCCGTGTCCTTCTGCGGAGGTTGGACGAGGCATCCACCAGAGTTCGTCTGGCGAGACGGGGATGACACCCTTACTCGTAGCAGTACCACACTTAGTCCCTGTGACGGTTAGCGTGTAGGTGTTATACTGCGCCTTACCGTTGACTACACGGGGAGCGGACACCTTGCGACGGATAGTACGTCCAAAGTCAGTGTCTCCATTGTCAAAGGTCCACTTGTACGCACCATCCGGCACACCTAGATTTGTCGCCGTCAGGGTCACCACATCGCCAGGGCAGTGAGCTCCCTGCGGAGAGACGGTCACCGAAATACCCTCAGAGAGGTTCTCGAGCTTGACGGTAAACTTCTCCGTCTGCATATTTGCTTCACCACATAGACTGGTTATAATCTCCAGCCTGTACTCATTCTTGAGTTCACTACCCAACTCGGCAGTAAGATCCCAGCGAACCATCAGGTCTTCGGGCAACTCCTCAATCTTTGAGCTCATGATGACCTTATCTCCATCTTTGAGTACCACGGTACCGACCTTGTTCGGGATATTGATCAGCTTAAACTCCATATAGCCCATCTCCTTGGAGCAGCGATACCCTACGTAAGTAGGACGTGCGTACGAGGGGGGCAGATCTTTTGTATCTATAGGCACATCAACTGAAATCCAAGGGACAAACGACTCTGCAGACCAAGAAGACCACGAAAAGCCATCCTCACCCCAATCGTCTTGGTCATTGTTTGGATTGTACCCATCAAGAGGTAATTTGTAATATCCATCACCTACATTTCCTCCCTCCAGCTCTCCCTTGACAAACTGATTGACCCCAATGGGGTTGACTGAAGTAGACGTCGGCTTATCCCACTTTATCCACTGCCAGCGAGGCTTTGGATAGACGTAGCGAAGATTCAGTGTGAGCGGGAGATCTACACTTTTGACAGGAATATAGAACTTAGTATGATCTATCGGATTGCCATCACGATCCTTGGGGTAAAAGTAGAGCCACTTCTTTTGACCTCCAGCAAGCGTAACATAAAAGATAATATTGCGAGGCTTACCCTCCTTATTTATAGCATAGTCTAGGCGACCATCAGCAAAGGGGTAGACACGCACCTCATCACAAGAGGTTCGATCCACCACCGGCTTAATGAGTTCCGTAAGCTCGGGCTTGAAGTCTGGCTCACTCATATCTAGATCTATATAGAAGGACTCTCCCGGCTGACAAGGATGCTCAAACTTGAGACGGTAGATGCCACGAGGCATAGGATGCTTCTCCAAATAAGCATCCTTCTCTGGATCCTTAGTAAGAATGTCTTTAAGCGGAGAGGGTTTAGAATAGTTGTCTTTGTAAGGATAGACTATGCGCTCTCCGTTTTTGCCTACCTTATAGATAAACCTAAATGGGAAAAAGTATTCAGGGGTGCCAGTCCCCCCAGGACCTGTAAAGGTGTTGGACATTTTGATCTTCTCTCCCAGCCCTATCATACCACCACCATAAGGATTTTCAGCATCCGTAGGATTGGGCGTATTGAAGTAGTAGCTCTCACACGTACGGCGATACTCTTCATACCCTTCGGGAGCCTCGACAAGCGTGATTTCCATGCCAGCCATAGCATTGAGAGACTTCCCGTAAAAGGAAAAAAGATAAGTGTGATAACCTGGACTTAAATAAGCGGTAAGACTACCAAGCTTTATTCTATCCAGCATCGGCTGAGGCAGGTGGGCGTAGATGCTAGAGAAGTCGTAGAGACGATTCTTTATAGGCTTTTTGTTTGTGGGGGCTAGGATGAGGCTAGGCTTGGGTATGATGGGATTGCCATAGAGATCCGTGCCCTCTATCTCGACGTAGTAGCGCTTCGTCGGGTCATATCCCTCAAAAGTGTATCGCTTGTCTATCGAAGTAGAGACTGCTGGACCAAAATCATCTGAAGTGTGGATAGGCGTAGCCGATGGGTCGGGCTTGTCAGAACCGTCTGGTAGCTCGTAGTACTTAAAGCGTAGCGTACAGAAGTTCCACCCTTGGAACCATATAATCTGACCTATGGAGCAGTCAGAGGCGTCTTCTGTCTCAAGGATCTCAAAGCGATTCTTGTGAAAGTCCAAGTCCACAGTAATGGGTATGGTGATATAGTCGTTGCACCCTTCGTTGGGTCTCTTGACACGTATCAGCACGGCAGCTGGGAGTGCCTGCTGCGTACGAAGCTCTTGTAGAGACATCGACTGAGGCAGTCTATAAGAGATGCTGACACCACCACTCTCCGAGTCATTGGCGTCGACCTTCGTGAGAGATCCCGTTTGACTACTCCAGAGGAGCGTGCTGGCGTCTAGCGTACCCTGCTGGAGCTTTGCATACTCTTGCTGAGTGACGACAGCTACCTCGTAGTTTTTGATAAAGGTAGAGGGGAAAGAGTCTGCATACTCAGGAAAAAGTCTCTCCGCATCTCCTTGGTAGCCCTTATTGATCTCCTTAAAGAGCTCACGTAGCTCTGGCTTATCCTTATCGAAGCTGGCTCCAAACGCACTGATGCTACTAGCGCAACCCTCACCACTCATGATGTCGATGCCGAAGGGGATCTTGAGATCCGATGGCACCGTAGGCAGATTGGTCGTAGGACCATATACGGTGAACGACTTGGCAGTAGTCTCTCGACAGTCACTCTCTAAAGTATATTCGTAAGTGCCTTGTGGTAGTGCCCCGCTATACTCAAAGTGGTAGAGGGTTGTGTCACCCTTGACCTCCCGCTTAGTGGGTTGCATCTTCTTAGCCGTAAGAGCACTGGGGGTCTTAATATTCAAGACGGGAGGTCTCTCCGTACCCCCTCGCGCTACGATATGAAAGCTACCGTACGGTCTACAAGGCAACCTATAGGCATCAAACTTCTCCTGGGTCACCTCCAGCGCTACATACTTGTTCTCAACCTTTGCATTCCAGCGGAGGAAGGTCTCAACGTCAGACTTGCCTATTCCTTCTTTAGCTATCAGTCTAATAGAGATACTGTAGTCCTCGCGCCCTGGTAGTTGCTCGATCAGAAGTGCCTCTGTAGGAGCTGGCGCTGGCTTGTAACCCTGAGTGTAACTATGACCTTCCCCATCCTTGACCTCGTACTCCACCCTCTCTATCTGAGAGAGAGCTAGCGGAGCTCCCCAAAATGGTGTAAGTAGCTTAACCTCCATCGTACCCTCATTCTGACAATAAGAGGGGGTCGTCGTCACTTCAAAATGGAAGTTCCCATCCTTATCTGAGCCTTGTTGGGATGTCTTCTGCGCGGAGAGCGCAGAGATCGACAGAAGGAGGAGAAGGAGGGAGAGGGTGATGTATCTATATCGTTTCATAGCGTATGGGACATAAGATAGATGGGTAAGGGGAGAGAGTGCGGCATTGGGACACGAAACTAGAAGTCTACCTGCGTGATCTTGATCTGGTACCAAGTATTGCGGATGACGGAGTAGGTGCTCACGCCCGCATTCTGTGCTGCAAGCTGACCAGTTTCTTCCGTGTTGCGGTCGTCAAACTTGTCGACGAGCGGGTGCCTGGTTACTTGATAGCCATTGCGGTGCTTGGGGTCCCAATCATTGACCTGGAAGGTGAGCCTGAGCTGCATCGCTGCCAATTGGTCGGGCGTTAGCCCCGCATCGGCACTCGTCTGGCGGATAAACTCCGGTACGTAGAGCGTCGTGTAGTAGTCGGATGTCCTGAGCTCACCGATAGCTTGACCGGCGCTTTCAGTGCTAATCATATTGCGACGCACCTTGTTCTTGTCCCGCTCTATATAGTAGCAGTCCTGCCCGTCCTGAGGAGCCCGGTAGTAGTTGGAGTTGATAGGATTGTAGAGCGTTGTGGTCCACTGGTTCTCGTCGTAGTAGCGAGAGGCGAAGAGAGCGAAGTAACGAGGTACATTATATAGAGCCATCTGAAAGTCCTCTATATAGTCCAGCACAAGCACCTGATCCGAGGTGGGGTCGCCCAGCACGCTGTTGGCAATCATGTCGGGCATCGTGATGTCGATACGCGCCAGGACACGCGTCAGACGCACGGGATGTCGCTCCGTCGGTGTGGCTAGGAAGCGGTATGGGTCTGGCTCGGTGCCCTTTCCGAGCATCTGCTTGATGGCATCGATGCTGACGTTGGGACAGATGGCGGTCATCGGGATGAGGTCGTCCTCACCGCTACCACCATCCGCTAAGCTGGGGAGAAACTCCGGTTGCCAGGGGATCTGCGTCAACCCAGAGAGCGAGTAGAGCTGCCCCCGTTCGGTGACACCCTGCAGGGCTGTCGTCAGGTTGTAGGTTTTGGAAGCCTCATTGGCGACGAAGTAGAAGTCAAAGCTTTGGATCCCTTTCGGGATCATCACTGGGTGACTCCAAGGAGTGACATTGTCCTTAGGCTGTGTATAGCCTCCTAAGACTTGGTTGACTAGACACTCGCCCGTATTGTGGTCGAAGACGAGGACACGTACAGACTTGACCTTATTCTCTGCATTTTTGAGCTTCTCCTGTAGCTCAGACAGAGGCACCTCCCCCTGACGGAAGGTCGACTGCGGCGCCACGCTCATCGAGAGGTAGAAGTCCCCCTGACCAGGCGGACAGGCGGATGGATCCTCCTTGACGCAGCTAGTTAGCCCCGTCAGCAGGAGCACCGCGGAGAGCAGCCACGCAAGGATCGTGCGGGAGCCTCCTTGTATGCTATATAGATTGCATTTCGTCATGGCTTTGTAGCTCGAGAGGTTAGACACATTATATATTATGGTCTTGCTCACGGATGAGCCAGCCATTGATCCATACGTTCACCGCTAGGAAAGTCTCTCGCGTCACGGGGCGACCATCGAAAGCGAAGATGACGGCGTAGTGATCCTCACGGTCGAGGTACTCCTGATCGGAGAGCTTGTTGTTCGCGTAGAACTTCGTCTGCAGCAGTAGCGACAGCAGATCTATGTTGAGGAGCTCATCGCCCGTAGCGCGCTCGGTGATGATAAGTCGCTGATCCTGGTTGGTCAGTAGGCGGAGGGTGTTGAGCTCGACAGCGATACCGCCCGACCCCTTGACCTGCTCAGCATAGTACGGGGTGTAGGTGAGTACGTCGTCGGTGAGTACTTCGCCAGCGCCGTTGTAGCGACCGTTGGGAGCGGTAATCTTAAAGTCGTAGTTGTCGACCTTAATGTTAGACTTGCCACCCTCAGAGAGATCCTGCATGACGAGGCGTATACTGTTGGTCCACTTAGCCATCGGCACGACGATGAGCCGGCTGCCATCGCCCAGCACCTGGACCTCCTTGGAGATACCATAGAGTAGTGGTGGCAGCTCAGCGGCGATCCGCTTGTCCTCAGCTCTCGAGAGTTGTATGAGCAGATCCTGCATGGTCGAGGTGCCGACCTGTAGCTTGCTCTCCTGATAGAGGGTACCCATACGGTGGCCGCAGAGCGCTACGATGGAGTAGTCGCCCGGGGCGAGCTGTAGCTCGAAGGTCTGCCCCTCAGCATAGGGTGCAGCCGCATCAGTCATCTCCGAGACCAGGTGCCCTGTCTTGTCGAAGATGTAGAGATGCACATCCTCTGCCTCGCGATGCCAGCGATCTACGTACTGCATATTGTAGTCGTAGCGTAGCTGCACACGGAGCGGGCAGGTGGACAGATCCTCATAGATGCACTTGTCACAAGAGACGAAGCTCCAGCTCAGCAGGAGCATGACTCCTATATATAATAGTCTCGATCGAGATAGCGTATGTGGTACCATAGTCAACGTGAGTCTTAGACCTCTTTTGTGTGAATAGTTCCTATGAGGGGAACATTCAACCCCTCATAGGATAGTATTGCTGTCGATGACGTGTAACCCGCTCAAACGTGTAACCCTTTGTAGGGACGCACGGTCTGTGCGTCCGTTCTCGTTAAATCCTTGACGCTGTAACCTTTGATGCAACGGACGCTCAGACCGAGCGTCCCTACAAATCGTTACACGTCTCGTACGTCCCTACAGCGGGTTACACGTCTCGCTAATCGACAAGCAAAGTGTACTCAGGGATTATAGAGAAATCTCCTGTGTACGAACAATCCAAGGATTGATCGTAATATCGAAGGCTACGAATAGCTTCGTTGGATCATCTGGATTAGGCTTTTCAGGAACAATTGTAGGCTCACCTGGTTGTGAGATCTTCTTGATCGTAACCTTGTAGATGTTGTTACGAACTACACCGTAGCGACCGTAACCCATATCCTTGCTAGACTGAGTATCGTTGAAGTGACGGATTAAGTTCGTCTGGTAGTAGCAAACACCATCCTTATAGCCCTTGAAGTTGTGAGCGACAAAAGACTTAGTGATGGTTCCCTCAGTCTTGTCAACTGGGCTGTTAGCATCCTCTACAAGAGTCTTAAGAGCAGCCTTGAAGCCTGCTGGCGTGCCAACAATCTCTTTCTCGGCAGCTTTTGATGCATCAGTTACGATACCGATGTACTCTTTCATCTTTGCCACAGTAAAGGTAAAGCCCATATAGCTGTACCAAGTCTGACCCTTTGTAAAGGAAATGCCGTCATGGTCTGCAGGCTTCCAGGTACCGCTCAGGATAAATGAAGTAGTCTGGTTGTTTAGCTGCTGACCAGCATCCATCGTGTTCTCAAGGCAGTACTGACCCTTAGTGTCTTCAAAGCCCCACTCGTTAGCGAGAACGTCGACATCCTTCTTGTAGTTGAAGTCTGCCTCGTTAAATTCACCAGCTAGGTAGTTAGGATCCTTAGCGTAGCGAGCGAAGCGATCAGTATTGTTATCTACCGTCTCAGGGGCAAACTGATCTAAGCCAGTCGTAACCTGGGCAAACTGACGATAGATAAAGGTCTTCTTGTTGGTCGTATTGAGCTCCCACTTGGTGTCGGAGAATGTAACACCAGCAGGAAGATCTGGTGTACCACCCACGTATACCTTGGCGAGGATACGATCTACATTTACCTTGATCGGATGACCCTCGGCATCAGCTGCAGCAGCCTTCATATCAGCAGGTGCAACCTTAACGAGGCCACGATCGTTAGACATCAGGATAGCCTTACCATCTGCAGATAGATCTTTGACGGTTGACTCAAGAGCAGCCTGAGCATCCTTGAGGTACTTACCCTCTGCGGTAGCTGCGATGACATCAGATGTTGGATTGATGATAGCAAGCATCTGATAGTCTTGACTTACGACCTGCTCAGCTTTTGTGGTAAAGTTAGCTGCTGTAGCTGCGCTAGCTGGGGCGTCAGCAAGACCATCTCCTGTAGGTGCCTGACCACCTGTTGCTGTGATGTTGTAAGTAAGGGCGTACTTAACTATGCCTTCATTTGGATCGTAAAGTACGACGCGGACCTCCTTGATAGCCTGCTCATCAGCAGTACCAACGAAAGTATCGCCAGCGTTTGCACCAGCGACATTGCCAGCCTCAGCTCTTGTACCACCTTGTGGTAGGTTGAAAGTAAAGGAGATGAAAGCATCAGCCTTCTCCTGATCATTGGGTTGGTTCTTGTCGTTCTTGCAGCTTGCGAAGAGCAGAACTGCGGCGAGAGCCAACGTTGCATAAAGAAACTTTTTCATAGTTGAATTGGTTTGATTGTTTATAAAGCTGTTGAATCTTTGATGCAAAGGTATGTAAAATCCCCCCCCCCCGTTTGTCAAAATCGGTTTTCTTTTTGACAAAATCGATCGTTAACATTTCGCCCGATGGAATTTTGATCAAAAACAGCCTCTACACATAGTCTCTCAACAGCTAGCAAGTCCGTAACGCACGAGGGTCTTCGGGATGCCTCGGTGGATATTTTCGATTCTCCATGGGGATATTTTTGATTTTCCACGAGGGCAAGAAAAATTTCCTCGGAAGAATCAAATGATACTTCGGAAGAATCAAACGATAAGTCCGAAGAATTTTTCCTTTCCTCCCTGGGAAATAAAAAATATCCACGGAAGAAATCCCAAAATAGTTCCAGAGGAATCGGGAAGTCGTCGGGACGACGAGTGGTGAAACCTGTAGTCTGGTGTGCGGAACCACGGAAACGACTCCTGTAGGGACGCACGGTCTGTGCGTCCGTTTCCGTTAAAACCATGACGCTGTAACATTTGACACAACGGACGCTCAGACCGAGCGTCCCTACAAATCGTTACACGTCTCGCTTTGATACAACGGACGCTCAGACCGAGCGTCCCTACAAGGCGACGTGGGTTGGTCGATGAGGTTTACACGCCCCGTGCGTCCGCACAGCGGGTTTCACGGTCGGTGCGGTCGGCGGCGTAAAAAAATCGGAGCCTACCCACACGATGGTGGATAGGCTCCGATTTTTTTACTACCGCTCTAACTGGAGAGCGAGTAGGGGAAAGCTTACTTCTTAGCTGCTGCGAGCTTCCTCTGTTGCTGCTTATTGCGTACTAGGTAGGCAATAGGCGATGCGACAAAGAGCGTACAGAAGATACCGTAAACGATACCGATGAGTAGCGCAAAGGTAAAGCTACGCATAGAGGCTCCACCGAGTAGGAAGATGATGAAGACCACTAGGAAGGTCGAGAAGGTCGTCTGTACGGTACGAGCTAGCGTGCTATTGAGCGCATCGTTCATCACAAGCTTCTCCTCACGGTTGGGATAGTTGTGTAGCGTCTCACGGACACGGTCGAAGACGACGACCACATCGTTGATCGAGTATCCGATGATCGCTAGCAGCGCTGCGATGAAGTTTTGATCGAGCTCCATCGTGAAGGGCATGATCTGCCAGAGCAGTATGTAGCTAGACACAATGAGTAGCGTGGTGGTAGCCACAGAGGCAAAAGCTCC
The DNA here is from genome assembly GCA_900538385.1 of uncultured Porphyromonas sp. Classification (GTDB taxonomy): domain Bacteria; phylum Bacteroidota; class Bacteroidia; order Bacteroidales; family Porphyromonadaceae; genus Porphyromonas. The sequence goes on along the minus strand of UWSO01000004.1, from coordinate 54,287 downwards.
TAGCGAGAAGGCCCAGTTGCGGAAGCGAAGCAAGATGTACAGTCCCATGAAGATCAGGGAGAGGAGCACCGCTATGATAGCCTGACGAGAGATATCCTTAGACATACTTGGGCTGACACGCTGTGAGCTGACGACATAGTTGTCGACAAACTGCTGCTGGGTCGTGCCCTGTGGTAGGAACTTCTGTACGCCCTCGAAGACCTTACCGATGACGAGTAGCTCCTCGTCTTCGCTCTCCTGAGTCATACCGATACCATAGTTGGTCGAGATACGAACCTGATTGCCCTCCGTACCGATAGAGGTGACGAGGACATGCTCCTCTAGGGGCTTCGTCAGAGCCTCACGTACCTCAGCCGAAGAGACAGGCTGCTCAAAGGCAACGATATAGTTGCGACCGCCTGAGAACTCGATACCTCTATTGAGACCCCATACGAACGAGCCAATGAGACCGAGCACGAGGATAGAGCCAAAGATGATGAAGCCCTTGTTGCGGTTCTCCAGGATCTTGTAGGTGGGGTTGTTTAGCAGGTTGCGTGTGAGGAAAGTTGTATAGGTAACCTTGTCCATACGTCCCTTCTTATCAAGCGCCTCAACGACGATACGTGTCAAGAAGACTGCCGTGATAAAGGAAGCGATGACACCGATGATGAGCGTCGTAGCGAAGCCACGGATAGGACCTGTACCAAAGGCATAGAGCACACCACCCGTGATGACGGTCGTGAGGTTGGAGTCAAAGATTGCTGAGAAGGCATTGCCGTAACCGTCTTGTATAGCACGCGTCATAGACTTGCCAGCACGTAGCTCTTCCTTGATACGCTCGAAGATCAGAATGTTAGCATCCACCGCCATACCGAGCGTCAGCACAAGTCCCGCAATACCGGACAGCGTCAAGACACTGTGGAAAGAGGCAAGGACACCGAGGGTGAAGAAGCTGTTGAGGATCAGAGCACCATCGGCAATAAGACCTGGGATGAGGCCGTAAGCGAGGCACATGTAGATCATCAGCAGGATGATCGCAATGATAAAGGAGATGATACCAGCCTTGATGGACTCACTACCAAGCGTTGGTCCGACGACACTCTCCTGCTCGATCTCGACAGAAGCCTCCATACGTCCAGAGTTGAGGACGTTAGCAAGGTCGGTCGTCTCATCGACGGTGAAGTGACCCGAGATCTCAGAGCGTCCGCCCGTGATCTCGTTATTGACATTAGGTGCTGAGTAGACGACACCATCGAGGACGATAGCGATGTTTCGACCGATGTTGTCACCGGTCAGGCGAGCCCACTTACGAGCACCCTCATCATTCATCGTCATGGTGACGACGGGACGGTTCTGACCTAGGTCGTTGCGCACCTCACTACGTGCCGAGGTGACCACCTCACCACCTAGATCGGGGAGTGCATTGCGGTTACCACGGATAGCGTAAAGCTCGTAGATGTCTGTCTCCTTGCCAGACTGTGGATCTTTGATAGGCGAGTTGCTCCAGAGGAGCATCAGATCCTCACGGATCATCTTTTGCTTCTGAGCCTCCTCGAGCATTTCATCGATCTTGTCTAGATCTGCACGACGAGCGTAGCCGACGATGGTACCACGATTGGTGACGTTGAGCTTGCTAAAGAGGACATTCTCTACACCTGTGGAAGCTGGCGTCTGTACTGCTGTAGAGTCAGCCACCGTAGCGGTCGAGTCAGCTGCCGTAGTAGCCGTATCGGCAGGCGTCAGGTCGTTGCCGTTTGCCATAGCGGTGAGACGATTATTAGCGTCGACGAGGTCGCTAGCAATCTCATCATAGGTGTAGGTGCGCCAGAACTGTAGGTTAGCACTGCGCTGCAGTAGCTCACGAACACGCTGAGGCTCGGTGACACCTGGTAGCTCGACGAGGATACGTCCCTGGCCCTCGATGCGCTGTACGTTTGGAGCGACGACACCAAAGCGGTCGATACGAGTCTTGAGGACGTTGATAGCAGCGTCGATAGCACTGCTGTACTTCTCCTGAAGCACCTTGATAACCTCCTGGTCGCTAGACTTAGGCGAGATGACATCACGGAGGGGACCATTGCTAAAGATTACCGCGAGCGAGCCTGAGGGCTCGAGCTCTTTGTAAGCCTTTACGAAAGTCCCGACGAAGTCATTGGCGCCTTCCTTGGCAGCCCTATCGATAGCCTCGATGAAGGCTGGCGACTGGTTATGTCCTGAGAGGTTGCGCAGGAGATCACGTCCATTGACCTTGAGGACGACGTTCATACCGCCCTTGAGGTCTAGTCCGAGACCTATCTGCTGGTTGCGGGCTTTCTTGAGCGTGTAGCCAAACCACACCTTCTCGTTGGCCATTGAGTCGAGATACGCTTTGCCATCCTCGCCAGCTGCGGTCATCGCCAGCGCCTTCTGATCGTAGTGCCTTACCACTGGGGTAAAGGAGATGTAGAAAGCGCAGATGATCGTCAGTAGAGAGGCGAAGAGGATCACAAATCCTTTGTTCTGCATGAGTATATTTGATATATCGTTATTATTTCACGTAGTCTAGATTGCCACAAAGTTACGCTAAAATATACTACTGGCAAACAAATACCCTCGCAATCGTCCGAAAAACATCGGTATACCGATCCGCAGAAGTACCCAAACGTCGCTATAAGAAACGAAAAAAGGACGGCACCTAAGCACCGTCCAATCTTTTATAGAGCGGAAAACGAGGCTCGAACTCGCGACCCTCAGCTTGGGAAGCTGATGCTCTACCAACTGAGCTATTTCCGCATGTTACCTCCTCGGATTGCTATCCTGCGACTACGCGATCATAGTCACATAATCGCCCCTCGGATTGTGGAAGCAAAGGTACAATAAATTTTGGAATGGGAAATACGTCTCTGCAGTGGCAGCATCATAAGCATACGATAACGAATAAGAGGACTCCCTCAGCGTTAGGCCATACGACCTGCTGCTGGGAGAGTCCTCTTATATTATATAGTGTCTCTGGTGGAGGCTCTCTTTGGAGCCCCCCGTCAGACACGGTGGCAGTCGCTAGAGGATTACCTTGTTTGCCTCGCCATCGACAGAGAGTAGGTAGCTCCCCGTGGGTAGCTCTGCGATGCTGAGTCGCAGCTCACCACTTTGGTCAGCACGTGCGCTCTGTAGGAGCGTACCATCTAGCGCATATAGCTCCACGACAGCGTGGGGAGTAGTCTGAGTGATCTCGATGTAGTCTCCTGTGATCATGAGACGATAGTGATCTGCCGAGACGACTGGGGCGTTGGCAAGTGGATTCTTGCCACTGTTGTCGTAGTTCTTGTAGTCATAGACGAGCCAAGACTTGTCAGTAGCGATCTTGACATCAGCGTCGTTTACTTCATTCTCCTCGCTTTGCTCTGAAGAGTCAATGGCATAGAGTTCACCACGCTCACTAGCACTTCTTGTGGGGAGGCTCTCGAAGAGTTGCTTCATGGCAGGCTCTTTGATAGCGTTCTTGTAGCAGAATGCCTCCGTCAGAGCCGTACAAGAGCTGAGGTCGAGAGCGGTTAGCTTGTTCTCGCGACAGTCAAGCTTATTCAGGCTAGACAGCCCCGTGAGCACGAGCGTTGTGAGTTCGTTCTCAGCGACATTGAGCTCTGTCAGCTTAGTGCAGTCTGAGAGGCCATGTATCTCGGTCAGTAGGTTGCGCTCTAGGCTAAGCTCTTGGAGGTTCGTCAGCCCAGTCAGGTCGATGCTTATCATCTTATTACCTGGCAGCCATACAGTCTCTAGTTGCTTGCAATCTGAGAGATCAATCTCTGGGAGCTCACTACCCGCACAGTTGATAAAGGTAAGGTCAGCGCAGCCCTTGACGTTGACAGAGGTCATCGTATTGTGCAGAGCATAAAACTTGACCAGCTTAGGACTCTGTGAGGCGTCAATATCGTATGCGATAGAGCCGTTTTCGGAGCAGTCTATCGTATGTACTAGTCCGATAATTCGTATGAGACCTCTCGTCGACTTGTACTTCTCGATAGGAGGCACGCCACTCGTGATCGTCTTCTCTACGACTACGCCTTCGTCTGTCTCTATCTGCACCTTACTCTCGGCTGCAAAGCCAGACAGGCCCAAGTTGATCTCCTTGTCGGGCTTTGTCTTTATCGTAATGACGGGATCTGGGTCTTGGCTCTTTTGACCTGGAATGTCTATCTCCCAGCCCCTCTCCGTAGCTATATAACCGAGGGCCTTCTCTGCGCCAGGGTTATCGGCCACCTTGATAGTCCCAGAGAGGGTCGGTAAGGCATTGTAAACCTTGTTGAGAGCGTCCGCACTGAGGAGGTTCTCCTGGAGGAATAGCGTCCTCAGACTAGGTAGTGTGCCTAGTGTAAGAGCCGTGAGCTTATTGCCCTCTAGCTCGAGATCGTTAAGGAGCGGGCACTCCCCAAACGTGAGCTCAGCGAAGTCGTTGCCCTGTAGTCTCAGACGTAGCAGCTTGGGGTAAGCGACAGCCCCCTCACCGATCTTAGTGAGCTTGTTGGCCTTTGCGTAAAACTCAGCGATCTGCTCTGGGAGAGCGACCTGCTCTAAGGCGCAGCTATCAGCTTTTATGGAGGTTAGACTGGGCATTATAGAGCCGTCTATGACACTTAAGCGAGCGTTGTATGAGACATCTAGATTCTTGAGTTTATCTAAGCCCCTGAGCTCGATAGTCTCTAGATCGTTGCGTCTCAGATCAACGGTTGAGAGCGACTTTAGCTCCTTGTAGTGGAAGCTCGTCAGCTTGTTATTTTGTATCTTAAGGATTCCAAGGTTTGGCGCATTGACGTGGTCTAGCGTCGTAAGCTCATTGTTCTCTAGGGAGAGCATACCAAGCTGTTCCGAATTGATCGCTATGGAGGTGATATTAGCTCCTGGAGCCATAAGGACTGAGCAGTTTCCGTAGATCTTGATCTCCTCGCCAGCTTTCTTACCCTTGGCCGCTGGTGAAGTAGGAGAGACGGTTGTGAGTGTACCATCGCCCCAGTCAATCTGGATGGGCGTACTACCATCACCCATGATTCTAAATGAGCAGTCCGTTCCAATCTCTGTGGAGGTGGTCAGGCGTATCGTTGGCTCACCTAGATTATTCTCCTGGCCCAGGATGTCTATCTTCCAGCCCTTGTCCGTAGCTATATAGCCATAAGCCTTCTCTGCGCCAGGATTCTCGGCCACCTTGATGGTCCCTGAAACAGAAGGTAAAGCATTATAAACCTTGTTGAGAGCATCCGCACTGAGGAGATTCTTCTGAAGGTATAGAGTCTTCAATGCGGGAAGTGAACCAAGCGTAAGAGACGTGAGTTTATTGCCATCGAGCTCGAGGTCGTTGAGGAGCGGACACTCTCCTACGGTAAACTCAGTGATTTGATTGTTAGGTAGTCTCAGACGTTGTAGCTTCGGGAAAGAGACAGCCCCTTCGCCGAGCTTAGTGAGCTTGTTACCCTTTGCATAAAACTCGGTGATAGATGCTGGGAGAGATACTTGCTCTAAGGCACAATTTTCAGCTCGTACGGAGCTGAGACTAGTGAGCGTAGAGGCTTCAAGCGAAGTCAGAGCGGGATTGTCTGAAGCAATCAATCTCTTCAGCTTATTTAAGCCAGACAGGTTAAGGGACTCCAGGTTATTCTGCTTTACATTAAGCGTAGTAATGGATACAAGCCCATGCAGATCGAGGCTCGTCAACTTATTGTTTTGCAAGTTAAGAGACTCTATGGCTGGAGTCTTGGAAAGATCTAGTGTCGTGAGCTCATTGTCTGCTAGGGATAGCATACCCATCGCAGGAGCATCAATAGTGATTGCTGTAATCTTAGCTCCTGTAGCTAGAAATGACAGGCAGTCCCCATAGATCTTAATCTCGTCGCCAGCCTTCTTCCCCTTGACCATAGTAGAAGTGGGTGAAACAAGTGTGCCATCACCCCAGTCTATCTGAATGGGAGTAGTCCCCCCGATGATTGTGAAGGAGTAGTTGGTCCCGACCGCTCCAGATGTGGTCAAGCGTATCGTCGGCTCGCCTAGCTCTCTCAGACCATCGCCTGAGGCAAAAGGGCTCTCGCTCGCATGCCCCATCGCAGGGAGGCAGAGAACCAAGAGCAGCAGTAGTAAAGGAGTTAATCTTTTCATCATAGTTTTACTAGGGATATTGTTGTATAAAGTGTCTTGAGTCTTGCAGACTAGCGGCGGGCGTACTGCGAGCGTCCGAGCGAGTAGACGTCACCTCCGAGGCTGTCTACAGCTACGATGACGGGGAGCTCCTCGACACGCAGCTTGCGGATTGCTTCGGGCCCTAAGTCGTCGAAGGCGATCACCTCGGCCTCCTTGACGCACTTGCCCATCAGGGCAGCTGCTCCACCGATGGCGGCGAAGTAAACGCCTTTGTACTGCTTGATCGCATCAACGACCTCCGGGCTACGCAAGCCCTTGCCGATCATCACACGCAGACCGTGCGCTATGAGCGTTGGCGAATAGGCATCCATACGTCCTCCCGTAGTGGGGCCGACGGAGCCGATAGGTTGTCCAGGCTTAGCAGGGCAAGGACCGGCATAGTAAACGACCTGCCCAGCAAAGTCAAAGGGCATTTCCTCACCTCGCTCTAGCATCTCGACAAGACGCAGATGCGCTGCGTCACGTGCTGTGTATATAGTCCCCGAGATGTAGCACATATCTCCCGCTCTGAGCGGAGTAATCATCTCTGTCGTAAAGGGGGCTCTGAGTATCTTTTTCTCTTCCATGTCTCTATATATTATAGTGTACCCTCAGCGTGACGTGTCGCATGGCAACTGATATTGACCGCTACGGGTAGTCCGGCAATGTGTGTTGCACCCGTATTGATGGCGACGGCTAGAGCCGTGGTGTCTCCACCGAAGCCGGCCGGGCCGATGCCCATCTTATTGATCTCTTGGAGTAGCTCCTCCTCGATCTCAGCGACGGCGGGATCGGGATGACGCTCACCGATAGGACGTAGTAAGGCACGCTTGGCTAGCTCAGCCGAGCGCTCCATCGTGCCTCCGATGCCGATGCCGACGATGATCGGCGGACAGGGGTTGCCGCCAGCGTGAGAGATGGTATCGAGGACAAACTGCTTGATGCCGGCTACCCCTTGGCTGGGAGTAAGCATCGAAAGTGCACTTTTGTTTTCACTGCCGAAGCCTTTTGGAGCGACGGTGATATGCATCTTGTCACCAGGCACAATGCGGTAGTGGATGACGGCGGGGGTGTTGTCTCCCGTATTGTGTCGATGTATCGGATCGCTCACGACGGACTTGCGCAGGTAGCCGTGGGTGTAGCCTCTGCGGACGCCCTCGTTGATAGCGTCTTCGATCAGATCTCCCTCGACGTGCAGATCCTGTCCCATGTCGACGAAGATGACGGTCATACCCGTATCTTGACACATGGGAGCACGCTCACTGCGTGCTATGTGAACGTTTTCGATGATGGTATTCAGTACGTTTCGTGCTAGAGGCGAGCGGTCTCGCTCTGCGCCCTGCTGCATGGCAGCCTCGATGTCGGGCGATAGGTTGACACAGGCCTCTATGCAAAGCTTCTCCACCAAGTCTGTGATGGCTGTAGAGGATATTGTACGCATATATTAAGTGTGTAAGTAAACTGTCTAGTTAAGTGGTTATGGGCGAATGAGCTTGCAGTTGTACCGCTCACCAGCTCCAGTAAGATGTACGATGTAAATGCCTGACTGCAGAGCGTAGTCGGCAAGGGATAGGGATGAGGAAACGTTCGTCAGTGGAAGCGACAAGATGTGCTGACCAGTAGCACTGTATAGCTCAAGCTCTACGGGGGTATCTCCTACGAACCATGAGTCTGGTAACAGGATGTATAGACGCTCCCCCGACAGCATCACACGAGGTTCGTTCGCAGACTCTGGAGCGGTTGTTCCGCCCGCTTTGAGCTTCCCCAAGAAGATGGGATCTACCCAGTAATGACCCAGATAAGGAGCTCCGCTTAGCTTTGCGGGCTCCCAAGTAGAGCCGACTAGGTGCCACGCATAGGGTGTGGTGTGAGGCTGCGCTTTGCTCATGAGCAAAGGCGCTGACAGAGCCTTGCCCTCGCTCCCCTCTAGTGCTATGTAGTAAGAGCCTGCGGACAGTGTCAGAGGCTCGCCTTCCTTTGCAGGGAAGAAGGCTTGGAAGGCATCTGAGAGTATTCGCTGCTGCGGACTTTGTCCTGCATCATTTACTAATAGATACGAAGGCTTCGGTAGCGTCTGCTCGTAGAGCTTCTTGCCAGGTTTGCCCCCCTCGTCTCTATATATAGCGAGCGTCACAGGAGGCCACTCCCGCATAGCTCCCATGACCAGCACGGAGCCGAGGTACAGCACGGAGGTGTCGATGTCGTAGCGCACAGCTATGCCCCTGACAGCTGTATTGATGGTGCGAATAGCGACACTGTCACGCATCAGACTGTAAAGTTGATGTGAGAGACGTACGGGAGGCATTGCTGCAAAAGGATCTAATCCCTCGAGTATAGTCTGGTCACTCGTTGGAGCTAAGTGCGGCTTCAGACACTTATCGTCTGGATAGCCCGTGAAGACTTCGCTCAGAGCGTAGTAATAGTCATTGTACGGAGTCGAGCAGTAGGAGTTTCCTCCAGAGAGGGCACCGATGAGGTGATGATTCTTATCAAAGAGTCCCGACCCCGATGAGCCTCCAGCTGTCGTCCCGACATCCCACTTCTTAATGTGTAGGTGCGAATTGACCCACTGAACAGGCACCGAGGCTATATCGTAACTCTCTAGAGGGGGCTTTTCGTCAGCTCTATTATAGCGACGTACAGAGGCTTTCGGATGGTGTATACCGATGACAGGCGCGGGAAATTCACGCTCAGCATTCCAACCAGCAAGGTACGGCCTATAGCTCTGAGGAATAGGGCACTGCCCTTGTGGCGTAGCGGGCTGAACGCCCGTGATACGGAGTAAGCACATGTCGTGTTCCTCATTGTAGGCTACTAGCTCGGCACCGGCTAGTGTTTGCTCCTCGATGCCATTAACTAGAGGCTCGCCCGTAGGGCTAAAGTAGTTGAAGTAAAAGACCGTCTGCTCTGCACTCTGACGCACATAGTCGAGCTCTCTGTTCTTATAGCTAGCATTGAGACAGTGGGCTGCCGTCAGGACGAGTGGATCTCCATCTAGGCGACTGTTGTTGATCAATGTACCTGACGATAAGTAGCGCCCCCGCACTATCAGCAAGAGCTCACTGCGAGCGATGCGCTCTACCTCTGGATGCCGCACCGTAGCCTCCGCGCACTCCAGTCCCTTCAAGATAAACCACGGAGAGCCTGGTTCTTGATGTCCTCCGACTGCAGGTGGTAGCTCCTCGCCAACAGTTGTGAGCAGAGCTGTCGTAATGCCCGACAGTTGCCACGGGATATTTCGGCGCTCACCACTAGCGGGATAGTAGTAGACCATGAGTCGCTCTCCATAAAGCGGAGCGGTAGTAAGACTATGAGACGAGACATTGTTTGCCTCGGTAAAAGCGCCTCGCACCTCACCTTCTTCATTAGTTATAAGGAGCATATCCCCACGGTTCAGCTGATATTGATCAAAGTAAAGCGTGTTCCAGCCAGCCTTCTCAAGCTGCAGGATACCCTGCCAAGCATACCTTCCCGAGGGCATCACCAGCCAGTCGCCCCAGAGCTTGCTCTCGGGTAGCTGGCGGTACTCTATCGTGGGTAGCTCTAGGAGCCGTAAGCCCGATGGTGCTGTCTCAGTCTGCTGCCGTAATGTGCTAGCAGACTCCGTGCGAGAGGTCGCATGGAGCTGGTAAGCTCCTTGCGCATTACGTAGCGTAGCATGACGCTCACCCAGATCCGTCACTATAGCAGCTGGGATAGGCGTCGCTAGTTGAGCCGCTACGGGCAGAGCAAGCAGAAGCGCAATGAGAGAGAAGCATACGCACTTGCCGTAGGACAAGAGATACGCACGGGAGCAAGTCATGAACCGACGCAAAGCTGTCGTCACTAGAGCTGTGTCGAGTCTATTCATAGGGATAGTCCGAAAGATATTCTCTCAAAGGTACAAATAAACTCGCACAAGCGAAGATTTATCTGAAGCGGGATTGCCATCTAGCAGCGATGAAAATAAAATAGGAGCTACACCTTCGCGGGTATAGCTCCTATCTTGAGGGGATAGCCTCACCACACCACGCAGGTGGACGGCTGATCGTGTTATCGTACGAGGAAGGGGATCGCAGCGTGGCTTCCGTCTGCTCTATTGAGCAGTGCGACATACTTGCCTGTCGCTAGAGGTAGCGCCAGCACGGCGACTCCAGCAGGCTCCAGACGTGCCACGACGGCACCCGAGAGATCAACGATCATCAGCGACGTGACAGACTCTGCGCTCTCTAGATGGAGCTGCTGCGCCTCACTGTCGTAGTAAACCTGCGGGTTGTCTGCTGTCGGGATGGGCGTGTCGGTACCGTTGAAGTATCCGTCGACCGTTAGCTCCCAAAATCCTGATCGCAGTGTCGGCTGCAGGTCGTCTGACTCCACCCCTTCATTATCGGCTTCACGTAGCGCCGAGCGTGGCTGTGTGCTGCCCATCTTGACACTCGTGATAAGGCAGACGTAACGACAAGCGTCCTCTTTGGAGACTCCGTGGAGCGTTAGCTTAGCCTCATTAGCGTTGGGGACCGGCTGTAGCGTGGTCAGATTGTACCACCTATAGTGCTCATCGCCGATGAGCGTGCCAGGATAGGTCGCGTCAAAAGTGACATCGCTACCTGACGTGACGCTCTCCTCATGACGCTCACTATAAGCTTGCTGCATACCAAAGCGGAAGATGCAGTCTTTGTTTTTGATGAAGGCATCCCACGCCTTAAAGTCCGCAAAGGAAAGGCGACAGTTGCGCACATCAATCATGTCTAGGTTCTTGAGCTTCTTGTAGATCGCTGGCACGGTGCCTGAGAGGTTGTTGTTTCTCAGGGATATCTTACCCAGCTCAGTCGCATCTTGCCAAGTGGCGGGGATGGAGCCTGTGAACTGGTTGTACCCTAGATCCAAGTACCAGAGCTTCGTCGGTAATTGTTGAGGCAATGCACCTGTGAACTGGTTATGATCAGCAAAAAACGCTTCGCAGTCCTCCATCGTGCTTAAGTCTTCTGGCAGAGAGCCAGTAAGCTTATTGTCAGCACAGGAGAAGCGTTGCAAGCGAGGCAACATTACGATACTCTCGGGGAAGGGTCCTGTGAACTGGTTGCTGTTGAGGTAAAGTCGTCCCGGCTCTGTAACGCCAAGTCCTAACTCTAGGGGCTTGCCGAGGTTGACAAGGGAGCTTAGATCTGGTATCTCGCCACTCATCTTGTTGTTTTGGACAGAGAGGATCTGCAGCTCGGTACACTCACCGATAGAGGCGGGGATAGAGCCCGTCAGCTGATTAGCGGACAGCTCTAGGACCTGCAGATTGCGACAGCGTCCGATCTGCTCGGGCAGCTGTCCTGAGAGATTGGAGAAGGAAGCATCGAGATACTCCAGCTGAGGCATCTTGGAGATGTCGGGTAGCGTACCTGTCACCTCTGAGATCACATTGTCTTTGTCGTCTACATTATAGAAGTTTGCCAAGTGTAGGATCTTCAGATTGACCAGCTTATCTAGGTTAGGTAGCTGTCCCGTCCATAGATTGCCACTGAGCGTGAGCGCCTGCAACTTAGTCATTGAGCCAAATGCTTCGGGGATAGGACCTGAGAGCTTATTGCTGGATAGTCCCACAAGGCGTAGCTCTGGGAAGGCGGTAAAGAAGCTCTTCGGTAGTTGTCCCGTCAGTCCTACCCCATCGAGGGCAATGCCCTGCACGTGTCCGCCTTCGATGATTACACCAGCGTACTTGTCTGCTCCTGAAGCAGTGCGCCAATTGTACCCCTCAGCCCAACCAGAGCCACCGCACTGGTCATAGATCTCGAGTAGAGCCTGCTGTTCCGATGCGGGGATGACGCTCTGTGCTTGTAGCGAGGAGCTAGTGCTCCCCCAGCCGAAAAGGAGGAGGAGACTAGCTAGAAATATCGTATAGAGTTGTGATTGCTTAGCGTACATATACCTTGTAGCTTGATTGATTGACAGTAACAATATAAAGACCCTCTGCGAGTGGCAGCTCATAAGTACCAGCAGGCAGATAATGAGAAGCTAGCTGTAGACCGCTAGGCGAGTAGATAGAGACGAGACTCTTAGCATCAGCTAGCTCGAGATGAAGCGCAGCTAAAGCACCGTACACGACAGCAGGTATGACCATCTCTGGCTGCTGTATGGGAACGGCGATCGTCGGGTCGACCTTGTAGTTCTTAAAGTTGCACCATGTCTCCGCTGCTTGGTAAGCCTCCTTGATTTCCTCTGAAGCGACAACGACCATCACCTTCTCGTAATGCTCCTCGGTGAAAGCGCTCTCTGACGTGACAGGAGCCTCCTCACGAAGCGTCGTGATCGTCTCTAGGGCATCACATGCGAAGAAAGCCATCTCCTTGATCTCTTTAACGTTCTCGTCCAGCCAGATCTGCTTGATGTGTGAGCAATTGGCAAAAGCTTGCTCACCTATGTCGGCAACCTTCTTAGGAAAGCGAACTTCCTGCAGCGAGACACAGTCGAAGAAGCCGTAGTCTGGAATTAGCTCTATGCTATCGGGGAAGACGATTGCCTCTAGCGAAGCGCAGCCATGGAAAACGCTCTCGCCAAGGTTCAGAGCGGTCTGAGGTAGCGCTATACTACGCAGTGCGGTGCAGTAGCTAAAGGCTTCCTCCTCAATGTTGGTCACACCCTCTGGTAGCACTACCTCCTCGAGAAGCATCGCTTGACTACAACTAGAGGCGGGAATCGTCGTGAGCTGCTTAGGATAGGTCAGCTTGCGCAGCTGAGCGTACTCTTTGAAGTTGAAGCCCTCTAGCGGATTCTCCTCAGCATCGTAAGTGACCTCGCCGAGGTCTAGCTCCTGCATACGATGCAGCTCTGCGAGCGCTTCCAGGTCGGCACTCGTTATCGTACCAGTGAGCTTGACTACACGGTATAACTCAGGAGTCGTCAGAGCGATGATGGTCCCCTCTAATGGCTTCTCGGCAGAGACCTCAGCGGTGAGCGTCAGCATCTCCGATACATTGGCAAACGCCTTCCACCCATCAGCAGCAGCGTAAGCAGCCTTGGTACCCTCAGGTACGACGAGCGTCAGCTCGCTCATAGCGGAGAGGTCGGCTAGACCAGCTAGATCCTCCTCCTTGTTAGGGACGATGGGCGTCGGATTGGTCACGATCACAGTCTTGAGCGCTTCACAACCACCGAAAGCCTTGTCACTCATTTTTTGCATCGAGTGAGGCAGTGTCACCGTCTTTAGACTCTTACAATTGGCAAAAGCTCCGTAGAGTATCTCCTCGCACCTGTTCGGTATCGTCACCTCAGTAATCGCTGTGCGAGCGAAAGCACCGCCCATCAGTGTCTTGAGCTTAGAGGGCAAGACGATACTAGCAAGAGCCTCGCAACCGCTGAAGGCGTTGCCTCCGATTCTAGTCACACCAGCAGGGAGCATGATCTCCTTCAGTGCCTTGCAGTTCATAAATGCTTGGTCGCCGATAGTCTCCAGCGCCATACTCTGTATGGTGACACTCTTGAGTTCCACGCAGCCATTGAATGCGTCATGCTCGATAGTGCGCATCAGTGGTGGCAGCTGTATCTCGGAGAGACTCGTGCATCCCTCGAAGGCTGAGACGCCGATCGTGCTAAGCATCTCTGGGAGGTCTAGCTCCTCAAGAGAGGTACAGCCCTTAAAGGTAGAGAAGGAGATCTCACGCATCGTAGCGGGTAGCGTTACCTTGGAGAGCGCCGCGCAATCCTGAAAGAGAGACTTACCTATATAGCTGACCTCGCTAGGTATCTCCACCTGTGCGAGTAGCTTGCACCCCTCGAAGGCTGAAGACCCAAGCGAGTCAATCGACTCAGGGAGCTCAATAGCCTCTAGGCTCTCGCACCAGCCAAATGACAATTCGCCTACATAGGAGAGTCCGCTAGGCAGATGTATTTCGGTCAGCTTGCCACCATTTTGCAAGCAGCGAGTACCTAGTCGAGTCACGCTGTTAGGTAGCGTGATGGTGGTGAGACTCTCTGCTAGCTCGCCCGCAAAGAGGAAGTAACCAGGCATAGTGCCAGGCACCGTTTCGACCTTCTCCGACAGATAGGGATTGCCTTCGTAGCTACCGCCAGCGACCACCGCCACGCCAGAGAGATCAAGCGTCGTGATGCCAGCCGTCTTTCTCAGCGCTCCGAAGTCGTCCGCATTGAGCGACCCCGTGATTACTAGATTAGACAGTTCGGTCGTCTCGCTTAGCTTCTTCTGTAGCGAGCCAGGCTCTGTGACCTCGATCGTGGTCTGAGCCGATAGTGGCACAAGCCCCCACCATAAGAGTAAGGAGAGTGCATAGGTTAATAAGGAGTAGAAATGCTTCATATACTATGTGATTTGATTAGTGTCATCGGAGCGTTTGAGAAATTGATCGCTCTAGCATCATGTTTTGTAGAGCTACAGCACCACAAATGTACCCATTCTCATCGAGAGGACAAGGTGATCGAGCGTCCCTTAAAACCTTGATCTGTGAGACACCATAGAGCGGGGTACTCGTGTAGGTCGTTTGTATCGTGCTGAATTCGTTATATATACGAGTTCCAAAAATGGTTCCCCTCTTGGAACTTTTTAGTTCCAAGGCAGGAACTTTCGAGTTCCAAGGGAGGAACTTTTTAGTTCCAAGGGAGGAACTTTTCGATTCCTCCGGAGGAAATGGAATTTTCGTAAGACGATGAGGTGAGCGGATTGGGCTATTTTTGGTATCTTCGCATAGAAAACAGAAATAAGCAATGGCACAGAATATAAAAGTAGGAGACACTATCCGCTACCTCAATGCGTCGGGCGGTGGTGTCGTCAAGCGCATCGAGCGTGGCGTGGCGTGGGTCGAGGGCCCCGACGGCTTCGAGCTACCCACACCGATACATGAATGCGTCGTGGTGGACAGCCGTGACACCTTCGTACCAGCATACAAACCCCCCGTAGTGAAGCGACAAGAGCCAGCAGTGCAGCCGCCTGCAAAGCCAGACAAAAGCAGTACGCCCACTGCGACTCCCGCCACCCCAGAGGTGGTCGATAGCGCAGATCAAGACTTGAGCTTTGTGGCTCCTCTCTCCAAGGGCCCTTGGTTTGACCGCTCAGGAGGCGAGCAGCTACAGGTGCATGTCGCCTATCTGCCTGTATCGTACGAGCACTTCGGACAGTCTCCCTACGAAACTTATCTGATCAACGAGAGCAACTACCATCTCCTCTTCACTTATAGCACGACAACCTCAGCGGGAGGCTACAAACTCCGCTCAGCAGGCGTCCTAGAGCCGGATATGCGGGTGCTCGTCGAGGAGTTTGACGCGTCGGAGATCAACGATCATGCCGTCTCACACTTCCAGTTTATCGCCTACAAGCCTGAGCGTACATATCGCTCCATGCCACCCGTAGAGCGTCAAGTGCGGATTGATGTGGTCAAACTGGTGAAGCGTCACTCCTTTCGTGAGAACCCCTTCTTTGATGAGGATGCGCTTGTGATCCCCGTCCTAGAGGCGTACGATGGCACCCAGCAAGCTCCTGCAGAGGAGCCACTGCCAACGCCTAGTCGCTCAGGAGCTTTGCCGCAGCGTGCTATCGAGCGTGCGGAGCAGGCGACAGCTACACAAAAGGCACCGCAAAAGGCACCGCAAAAGCCTACAAAGAAGAGTACAGCTAAGACTAAGTCTGAGCCCAAGCGTCCCGAGGCCCCAGCAGCTCCACAAGTTGCGCCAGCAACGCCCGAGCAAACCATCGAGAAGGTGGGGCTAGAGGCGGAGCGTATCCTCCCGAATGCTACGGGGATGACTCCGCACGAGGTGCTGCTCTATCAGCTGAAGAACTTCCGCCGTGAGCTAGACAAGCGACTCGATCGTCGTGGTAGCAAGGTGATCTTCATCCATGGGGCTGGTCAGGGCGTCCTGCATCAGTTGATCATCAACCGCATCGAGCAGGACTACCCGATGGTGCAGTATCGAGACGTCACGTTCGACGGCTTCCCGATGGGCGCTATCGAAGTTACCATTTCAGCAAAGTAACGACAACATCGTGTTAGAGATCGAGCGCAAGTACCTCGTCTGTCGTGATGACTACCTCCGAGAGGCGTCTCACCGCCACCATATCCGTCAGGGCTATCTGACAGCAGACGGACGGGTGACGGTGCGGGTGCGCATCATCGACGAGGAGGCGAGACTTACCATCAAGGGATGCTCCACCCCCGACGGACTGATCCGCTCCGAGTGGGAGTACCCGATCCCTGTCGCTGATGCTGAGGAGATGTTGCGCCAGTGTGCTAGCAGTAGCCTCGAGAAGGTGCGCTACTACGTGCCTTACGAGGGCTTCGTGTGGGAGGTAGACCGCTTCGTCGGGCGACTAGAAGGCTTGGTCATGGCAGAGGTGGAGCTGACGAGCCCGACAGATTGCCCTGCGTTACCCACCTGGCTGGGGCGTGAGGTGACGGGCGACCCACGCTACTACAACGCTATGCTAGCGCAAGAGCTGGCGCCACCACCCACTACCTAAGAGAATCAATAATACACTATATAAAGATAACTACCTATGACAACTCACCTAAGAAGAGTACTCCTACTCCTGCTTACCAGTCTCACCCTCTCGGCCGTAGCACTGGCCGATGGCGGTATGTGGCTACTGGAGCAGATGGCTGACCAAGCTGACGAACTCCGAGCTAAGGGGCTACAGATCCCTGTGGAGGAGATATACAATCCCGACGGCCCTTGCTTGCAGCGGGCGGTCGTGATGTTTGACGGGGGCTGCTCAGGCGTCTTCGTCTCGGACCAAGGCCTCGTTTTGACCAACCACCACTGTGGTTACGATCAGATACAGAGCCATTCAGCCGTAGAGCACAACTATCTGCGTGACGGCATCTGGACGCAGTCGATGCGTGAGGAGCTGCCCTGTCCTGGATTGGAGGTGATCTCGATCGATAAGATCACCAACGTGACCGACCAGGTGAATAAGCTACTCCAGGAGTCTCCCTACAAGGAGGATCCGATGGCGGCATTCTCCATTGCAACGCTCACCAAGATGATCCCTGCGATCGTTGGTGAGGAGGCAATGAAGCAGCCTGGCATACGTTACGAGCTGAAGCCTTTCTACGGGGGCAACCGCTACTACCTCTTTACCAAGAAGGTCTTTACCGACGTACGGCTTGTAGCGGCTCCGCCCAGCGCTATTGGTAAGTATGGCTCCGACACGGACAACTGGATGTGGCCTCGCCACACGGGAGACTTCTCTATATTCCGTGTCTATGTGGACAAGAACAACAATCCAGCCGACTACAGTGCCGACAATGTGCCTTATAAGCCAGAGCGTTTTGCCGCAGTCTCTACTTCAGGCGTGCAGCGTGACGACTTTGCGCTGATCATGGGCTTCCCCGGCACGACCAATCACTTCTTCACAGAGGCGCAAGTGGACGAGTGGTCTGAGATAGACAATAACATACGTATCGAGATGCGTGGCCTGCGTCAGGAGGTGATGCTGCGTCGTATGCTCGCTGACGAGAAGGTCAACATACAGTACGCTGCTAAGTACGCTTACTCGCAGAATGGCTACAAGCGCGCTCAAGGTGCCAACTGGGCAATCCGTACCCGTAACCTACAAGCGACCAAGCGTGCGCAGCAGGATGAGTTGGCTAGCTGGGCTAAGGCCAACAACCGCCCCGAGGTGACCAAAGCTATCCAGACGATCGCTGACTGTGTCGCTGCGCGTCGGGAGGCTCGTCGTGTGCAGTGGTACCTCATGGAGGGTATCCTGACGCCGATCGAGTTCCTACAGATACCGCTAGTTGACGGTAAGAAGCTCCAGCAGTGGAGTGACCCGAAGGTGCGCGAGGAGATCATTAGCGAGCTGCGTAGTGGCTACGCTGCCTTCTATAATAAGGACTACGATCCAACGGTCGACAAGGAGGTCGCGACAGTACTCCTGCAGCGCTACACGGAGCGTATCGATGAGGCGCACTGGCCAGAAGCTCTTCGTGAGGGCGTGGCTCAGTATCACTCGGTACAGGCGTATGTGGCTCATCTCTTCGACAGCTCGATCTTTGCTGATCCAGCACGCTTCGACGCTTTCCTCAAGACTCCCTCACGTGAGCAGCTCTTGAACGATCCGATGATGCAGTTTGCCGCATCGACCATCAATCTCTTTGTCCAGATGCGTGAGCAGCAGGCTGCTTACGATGATCCGATCAAGCTGGCTCACAGAGACTATGTGCGTGGTGCGATGGATATGCAGGGTGCGCGCAAGGTGTGGCCCGATGCTAACCTGACGCTCCGCTTTACCTACGGTAATGTGCGTGGCTATACTCCTCGCGACAACGTCTACTACGGCCATCAGACGACCCTCACGGGTGTGATGGAAAAGGAAGACCCCAACAGCTGGGAGTTTGCCCTGCCTGACCAGATCAAAGAGATCTACAAGCAGAAGGACTATGGTGTCTATGCGATACCGAATGGCGAGATGCCGGTCAACTTCTGCGCTACGACCCACACGACGGGCGGTAACTCGGGTAGCCCGGTCTTCGACAGCAAGGGGCGCCTCATTGGACTGAACTTTGACCGCAACTGGGAGGGCGTCGGTGGCGACATCGAGTACCTGCCAGACTACCAGAGAAGCATTATCCTAGACATTCGTTACCTCCTCATGCTGGTCGACAAGTATGGTCACTGCCAGCGTCTGCTCGACGAGATGAACCTTGTTAAGTAACTGCCTATGGAGACACTACAACTAGAGGAGCAGATCGTCAAGATGCTCCGCACCGTCTACGACCCTGAGATCCCTGTCAATATCTACGACCTAGGTCTCATCTACAATGTGGATGTACAGGAGGAGGAAGCTAAGGTGGTGATCACGATGACACTCACGGCGCCCAATTGCCCGGCCGCAGACTTTATCCTACAGGATGTACAGATCAAGGTCGAGAGCATCAAAGGCGTCAAGCGGTGTGACATCGAGCTCACCTTCGACCCACCGTGGGATAGCTCGATGATGTCCGAAGAGGCACAGCTGGAGCTGGGCTTCCTCTAGGGCAAAGCGTTGCTGACACCCTACCTATGGGAGCTATATACTTTCTCTCCGATGCACACCTAGGGTCGCCCTACCACGACGATCCTAGGCGTGCTGAACTACGACTGGTCGCCTGGCTACGCTCCATAGCGGACGACGCCGAGGCGGTCTACCTGCTGGGCGATATGCTCGACTACTGGTTTGACTACAAGTATGTCGTGCCAAGGGGGGCGGTACGCTTCCTCGCTGCTCTGGCAGACCTCGTGGAGCGAGGTGTCGAGGTGCACTACATTATGGGCAATCACGACCTCTGGCTCACCGACTACTTTACCAAGGAGCTAGGCGTCATCGTGCATCGCGACACGGTCGTCTGCCAGCTCAAAGGACGCACCTTCCGCCTGTCACACGGACATCGGGAGTATGCCCTACGCTACAAGAAGGAGCGGTGGCTCTTTGGCACCTTCGAGAGTCGTCTGGCACGGTGTCTCTATGCTGCGATTCACCCTCGCTGGACCGTCGGCTTCGCACAGCGGTGGGCTTACCGCAACCGCCTGCGACAGATGCGAGCTGCCGACGATCCGTCACGACCTGGGCACAATCCGCAGATGAATGTAGAGCGAGACGAGTGGCTCGTGCAGTACACCAAAGAGCTGATCCCGCAGGACCCCGAGATAGACTACTATATATATGGTCACCGCCACCTGCTGCTCAATCTATCGCTCCCCGACGATCGTCGCTGCATCATCCTCGGCGACTGGATCCATTACAACTCTTACGCTCGCTGGGACGGCGATACCCTCACCCTCGCGCTCTACGAAGAGTCGTAAAAGGACCATTGGTGAACGTGTCGGATTTTGATTTGTAGGGCACAAAGTATATTCCCCCAACCCGACTGCTCACTAGGAGTAACAATTATACAACCCCTTCCGTGCAACTTGAGCTAGGTCTAGTTCTTGTATTTGATAGTTTGTTTGTTTACCTTTGTTCTAGTAAAGATAAACGAAGACTATACAAGTTAGACCACAAGACTCTATGAAAACATCTCAGACTATCATATTAGTAGCTAGAGATCTGGGGACTACCCTAGTGTCTCGTAAGAGCGTGAGCCTCTTGGAAGAGGAGGTCGCTAGGAGAGACGGCGAGTCTGTTGTCATAGATTTTTCTGATGTCACGTTTGCTAGTCGTAGCTTTATGGATGAGCTGTACAACTCAGAGACCTTAGGCAACGATCGCGTGCAATACGTCAATCTTGAGCCTGCAGTTTTAGAGGTTTGGAATGCTGTAAAGCAAACGCAGGGCAAGATCGCTAAAAGGGCGTCAAGCAAAGTCAAAACGATTACCCTCGGAAGTGTTCAGGCAGTGGAAGAAGTCCTTGATCAGCTAGCTTATACCTTTTGATGCAGATCAGTTATGTCAAGAGTGTCTCCTCTGTGTTTTTAAACGGGCTGGAGGAGGCCGTCAAGATTATTGCGCAGATAGAGCAGAGCTCTGACGATGAGATTACCCTTTGCTTTGGAGAGTCCATCTTTGTGACGCCTCTTTTCATGAGTGCTGTACTGATCAAGCTTCTATCGGTAAATAAGAAGGTCAACTTAACGGCAAACAATTATCTAAGTACTGTTCATTTCGATAGCTATGGTCTACAGTTGGATTCGCCCGAAGCTACAAGTGATTGCTTTAGAGCTTTTGAAAATAAGACATACCTTCCAATACTCCGATTTACAACAGAAGGTCTAGGCATGCAGAGAGGGGCTCATATAGGCTCCAACGTTGCAGAGTTTCTGAAAAGGCGAGCAAGTTTGCCTACAGAGACACATATGGCTCTAACTTATATGGTGTCAGAGGTCATTGACAACATTTTCGAGCACGCATACTCTAAGAGTGGATATATAAGTTGTCAAGCCTATTCTAGATTGGGTTATGTAGATTTGTCTATCTTTGACAATGGCATCTCGTTGATAGGTAGCTTTAGAGAGGCTGGGCGCATGAATGAGACCAATACCGACGTAGAGGCTATGGAAGCTGTCATAAACGACCATATATCTACAAAAAACCTCCCGGAAGCAGAGAATCGAGGCTTTGGTATTCGCACTTCAAGAAAAATGCTAGTAAAGGGTCTCGGTGGAGAGTTTTTAATTTACTCGGGCTGTGCCCTTTTCGTGAGCAACCCTAAGGGAGAGCGCATTATGGGGCTTCCTACCAATATAGGCGTTCGAGGAACTCTCGTTGCGATGCGTATTCCTATTAGCAAGAAAGGATTTAACCCTGCAGACTACTATCAGTAGTTTGTACCTTCGCTAGGTTCAGCTTTGGCGCCTATATCTTCTTTGTAGAGAATAGATGCGAACGTATGGAGTGGTTGCATTTGTGGGTGTTTGGTGGTCTCAGATATTCTTCGTACCTTTGCAGATGCAAACGATCGCGGAGTGGAGCAGTGGTAGCTCGTTGGGCTCATAACCCAAAGGTCACAGGTTCGAGTCCTGTCTCCGCAACTAACGATAGACGTATCCTTTCTTTGGGGTGCGTCTTTTTTGTTGTCCGTCCGCTGTGACTGTGGAGAGTGAGACGGAGATGAAGGATAGCACGGCAGTTGCTTTATGAGCTTGTTGCACAAAGCTGCCATATACGAAAAGCACGCTACGCACCGATGAGGGTGTGTAGCGTGCTTTGTCATTTAGTAGGGGACGAGAGTCGCAGGTCAGCGCTCTCAGACTCCGATGTGTGGCTTACTTGTCAGCCTTCTTGCCACGATTGCCGTAACGGCTCATGAACTTATCAACACGTCCTGCTGTATCGACGAGCTTAGCCTTGCCCGTGTAGAAGGGGTGAGACGTGTTGGAGATCTCTATCTTGATGAGCGGATAGGTCTCGCCATCGATCTCGATGGTCTCCTTAGCGTTGGCGGTACTCTTCGTGATGAAGACTTCGTCGTTGGACATATCTTTGAATGCCACTGGACGGTAATTCTCAGGATGTAGATCCTTTTTCATTGCTTTGATGCGTTTAAGTAGTTAATAATCTTGCAGGGGCGTGGCTCTCCTTTCATCAGGTGGCAAAAGGGCTACCGAAGGTCTATCCTATCGTCTAGCACCACGTGGATACCGCAAGGGCTTGTCCCGATCAAGTAGCAATCGGTGAGCTGCTCACACTTGGGGAGACAAGCTTCGAGGGGCAAAGGTACAATAAATATCTGAATCTTCGCCCCTCGATACTTTTCTAGATGAAGCCGTGTGGCTTGATGAGACGAGTAACCCGCTGTAGGGACTCTCGGCTCGTGTCTAGTGGGATGGCGTCCGTTGTCGAACCAGCCAAAACGGATAACAATCTTGATGCTGTAACCTTTGATACAACGGACGCACAGACCGTGCGTCCCTACAGCGGGTTACACGTCAAGTTGTTACACGTTAGAGCGTTACCTTGACCCAGTCGTTGCCGATCTGTAGGAGGTAGACGCCAGCGGGGAGCTGTGCGATGGAGAGCGTGGCGTCTCCCGTCGCCGCAGCGACTGGAGTGCCCGTGAGCGTGTAGAGACCGATTGTCTCGTTAGCCGCAGTGCCCAGTACGGTGAGCGTCTGATCGGTCTGAGCGATCTGATAGCGTGTGGCACTGACTGCATCGATCGCGTCACAAACTACAAAGAACACCTTGACATCCGATGTCTTGTCGACAGTCAGCGTGTAGCTTGCTTGCAGCTCATGAACGGGGATGACCTCATCATTGACCAGCCACTTCTCAACAGTGTAGCCCATGAAGGCTTCTGCCTCGAAGAGCACCTTCGTACCTTTGGCAACGAAGGTTCCTGAGGTAAATGGCTTGCCATCGACCGTGGCCGTCAGCTTGCCCTCGCCCTCCTTGGAGAAGGTGACAGCATAATTGTCCTCAGCCTTGGCAAAGGAGACGGTCACCGTCATCGGCTCACTGTACATATTGACCTTAAAGGTAGCATCCGTAATCGGCTTCTTGTCAAGTCCTGGGGTCATCTGGACCTTGTCATTGACGCGCCACTCGGTGATCATATAGCCATCAGCAGGAGTTGCGGTGAAGGTGAGCGGTGTGCCAGGCTCTACCTCGGCTCCAGTGGCGAGCTCAGTGTCGCCTGCCATAGCCTTGATAAACCCACCCTCACCAGCAGAGAAGGTGAGCAGCTGCTTCTCCCCAGGATAGACGGCGCCCTCGCGAGCGATGTATAGCTTGAGCTCAGGATCTTCATACCTGCTCTTACCGTAGTCGGGGTAGTAGACATTGGTGGTCTTGATGCTTAGCTGGATAGCGTCTAGCGGGTTGTCGCCGCCAAAGCCACCGAAGCCACGCTCGAGGATGATGAGATCGCTCCCCTTGAGGATGTAGTCCTGTCCCTCTTTGAGCGTACGTGGCGTGTTGAGCTGTCGAACCTGCTTGATTGTGGTAGGCTGTGCTACACCGTCGGCATCTTTCACCTCGAGCATATCGGCTAGGTGGATCGTGTTCTTGTCCACGCACTCAGGAGCTAGGCGTATGCCAGCCTGCCCATATTCAAACTTGGTGAGCGCCGGACGCTTGAGCGGTAACGAAGAGTAGGGGAGGTAATTGCGCGAGAGGTCTACCTCCGTGAGCGTTGCTAGATCCTTGATACCGTCGATCTTGTAGAGATTGCACTGCTTGATGGTGAGCTTGGTGAGGACGGTCAGACCTGTCAGGTCGACCGTCTCTAGGTTGGGCTGACGCTGTATATCGATCTCCTTTAAAGCTGTGTAGCCTGATAGGTCTAGATGCTTGTTAGAGAGAGTCGCATAGTTTCGATCTGTGCTAGAAGCGGAACTGTAGAAAGCGACTTTTTTCAGAGCCGTGAGCTCTGTAGGCAGCTTGACTCCTGGCACATTGTGTAGGTAAACCTCTTCGAGCTTAGGACACTCAGATAGGTCTACCATTTGCTCACGACTATCTCGGAGCGTGTAGTTGTTGATACCTAGACGAAGCATCTCCAACTCTGGAGCTGCAATTTTGCCAAAGCCTGAGAAGCCTGGAGCTAGATTGCGAGACCCTTGCGAGGCATTACGCAGACGAGTGAGCTTGGCGGCGTCAATTTTGATGATCATCTCCTCCGTTATCGCGGAGCCGTAGTTATGGGTGACAAGCTGAGCGCGTCCCTTGTACGGCTCTACGATGCCATCACCAAAGTCAATGCTGCTCGCCTCGGCACCTTCAAGGTAGGTTACCTCAAAGTTGACATACTGCGTACCCTTAGGTACGATCAGCTCGATCTGAGCGGTCTCAGCGGGGGCTTGTGCGGTACAGATCGCCTGCCCTAGTAGCAGCGCTGTAAGTAGAAGTAGTAAACTGTGTAGTCGTTGTGTCATAGGACTTTTGCTTTGCATGATTGATTCGTACAAAAGTACAAAAAACATTGATGTGCAGATTAATGCCTCGTACAAAGCTGCTGTAAAGTCAACTGCTCGAAACAATATCGGTGGACTTACTCGTCAGTGCGTCCGAAGAAAACACCAAATAGTTCGCTGGAAAATGAAAATTCTCCACGGAAGAAATGAAAAATTCTTCGGAGGAATCAAATGAAACTTCGGAAGAATGAAATGATAAGTCCGAAGAATTTTTTCGTTCTTCACTGGGGAAGGAAAAAACTCCACCGAAGAAATTCGGATTTCCTCGGTGGAGAGCTGTTGGATGGGAATACTAGGTCTTCTAGTGGTGCTAGTGTTTCTAGTACCTCTAGCGCTCCTAGGAAATACTACTGCTCCTAGAGAAAGTCTTCTAATCTCTAATTTCTAGTCTCTAATCTCTTTTTCGTATCTTTGTGCCAAGTCTATTTTTCATTGGTAGATTATGTACAGATCTCAGACCTTGGTCCGACTAACTAGATGGGTTCTTGCGATGGCGATGGTGTGGCTCACAAGCTGCGCTACTCGTCAGGCGACTGTGACTCCGTACGTGGCTGGCGAACAGCCTGCGAACGGGGTCGTTTACTATCTACCGAAGACACAACTACGCATACACTTTGTCCTCTCGGAGGCGCAGTTTGAGCCTGGTGCACTGGTCGCTTATGCCTCTAGGTATCTAGGTGAGAGCTATGCCACGCAGCCTACGACACGCTACCAGATAGAACGTGTGGCGATGCATGCTCATGGAGTACCCGACACAACACAGGGCTATCTGATCCAGTCGGTGGCGACGCCTTCTGTCGAGCAGCTGGCGGCACTAACGCCTGAGGGACTGCTCTACTCACTCCATGGCAAAGCGTACCAACCCGCCACGACAGACTACCTCGCAGACTACCCTAAGGGGGTAACCCAGCAGGAGGCTAGTCAAGCACTGCCTCAAGAGTATGCCTTAGCGACCTCGCGTGCCAAGCAGGCAGAGGTAGCAGCTAGTCGACTCTTCGAGCTACGAGAGCGCCGTGTGGAGCTGCTCTCGGGTCAAGTCGAGACGATGCCGTGCGATGGACCAGCGCTCAAGATGGTTCTAGACGGGCTGGACAAAGAGATAGCAGCGCTGCAAGCACTCTTCGCAGGTCGTACTACGAAGCGATACTACGAGGAGGTGGTGGATATACCCATTGACGAGCCGATCTCGCAACAGGTGGTAGCTCGCTTCGCTCCGCAGTACGGCTTGGTTGACAAGAAGGACCTATCGGGTGCTCCTATATATGTAAATGTAGAAGCAGTGAAGCGCCCTGCGACGCAGAGCGATGCCGAGCTGCATAAACTGACCAGGAGCAAGTCACTCCGCTACATCGAGCCAGGACGCGCTCGTGTATCGCTACAGCTCCCCGAGCGCAGCCAGGCGATCACGCTAGAGCTCTCTGTGGCGCAGTGGGGACGCGCAGCACTCCTAGAGCACAAGCTAGGTGCGGACAAGCTGGGGCAGCTCCCCTACACAATCTACTTCGACCTCACGAGTGGCTCTATTGAGCTGATCGAACTGCCGCAGCAATGAATAACTTGAAAAATACTAATCTATAAACGAACCATTCATATGGAAAATAAACACCCCAAGGGGCTTATCGTATTAGCCCTAACGAACATGGGAGAGCGCTTTGGCTACTACACGATGCTAGCCATATTGACGCTCTACCTACAGGCGAAGTTCGGCTTCTCCTCGGCAACGACTAGTATGCTATATGGTACCTTCCTAGCGCTAGTCTACTTCCTCCCAATCTTCGGTGGTATCATAGCTGATAAATGGCTCGGATATGGTAAGACCATCTTTACAGGTGTCACGATCATGTTCGCTGGTTACCTCCTCCTAGGGTTACCTTTTGGTTCTGGAGCTGCTGGCGTCACGATCATGCTCTTGTCCCTCTTCCTCATCGCTGCTGGTACGGGACTCTTCAAGGGTAACCTACAAGCACTCGTGGGTAAGATATATGACGACCCACGCTACTCTAAGGGACGTGATATGGCGTTCTCTATCTTCTACATGTTCATCAACATCGGTGCCTTCTTTGCTCCTAGCATGGGTAACTGGATTACGAACAATGTACTAGCTAAGGAGAACTACTTCTACGATGCAACCATTCCCGCAAACTACAATAAGCTCAACGATGAGACAGTCGATGCCGATGCCTTTATCGCAGAGCTACAAGCTAAGCACCCTGAGTATGCTCAGCTGACGGCTGAAGAGCAGAGTCAAAAGGTTACAGCTGCTAAGAAGAAGGCTGGCGTCATGTTCCCCGAGGACGAGGCTCAGGTTCTTCACGACCTACGTATAGCAGCTCTCCGCCAGTATACTAAAGCTGGGCTAGTGACTGATCCGCAACTGCAGATCACGGATGCTGACCATGAGATCCTCATCAGTCGCGATGCAAAGGACGAGCCTGCCAAGTTCGCCATCAATGAGCGTGTGGCTATGCTTCAGATCCCAGCTGAGTGGACGGCTGATCTAAACAGTAAGCTCAATGCGGAGCGCATAGACAAGGGTGAAGCAGCTCAGGAGTTGAGCTTCGAGCGTGCCTTCGGTGAGCACTATGTGTCGACGACCTTGTCACAGTCTTATAGTCTCTCGTTCTTTGTGGCTTGTATCAGCTTGATCATATCTATCTTGATCTTCGTACTCTGTCGTAAGACCTGGAAGGCAGCAGACGTAACCGTCAAGCAAGCTAAGGCTATGGCAGCACAGGGCGACAGCTCAGCGCATGTCGTCGAGATGTCTAAGGCTGAGGTTAAGGAGCGTCTCATCGCACTAGGACTGGTCTTCTTCGTTGTGATCTTCTTCTGGATGGCTTTCCACCAGAACGGCTTGACGATGACCTTCTTCGCACGAGACTATACCGTATCACGTGTAGACGCTGCGGGCTATATGCCGTTTAGTCTACTGATGCTGATACCTTTCATCTGCTTTATGTATGGTATCTACCTTTCTACCTTCGGACTACTAGGCGGTAAGAAAAATGTCAAGACAGGCTTAGTCCTCGTCGTGCTAGGTATCGCTGGTCTCGCTGGTGGATACTTCGTAGACATCAAGCCTATCGGTGATGCTCTGAAAAACATTACACCTCAGATCTTCCAGCAGTTCAACCCGTTCTTCATCATCCTGCTAACGCCTGTCACGGTAGGTCTCTTTGGTTACCTAGCCAATCGTGGTAAGGAGCCCTCAGCTCCTCGCAAGATCGGTATCGGTATGCTCCTAGCAGCTATCGGATTCTGCGTGCTACTGATCCCAACGATCATATACGCACTGCCTGCTCCTGCTCATATCCATGGTACCAGTGATACGCTCGTATCGCCCAATTGGCTGATCGGTACTTACTTCGTACTGACACTTGCTGAGCTCTTCCTCAGTCCGATGGGTCTTTCCTTCGTCTCTAAGGTAGCTCCTCCACAGTACGCTGGTCTTATGCAGGGTGGATGGCTCGCAGCAACCGCTATCGGTAACCTGCTCGTCGGCGTGATGGGCTCTCTCTGGGACAAGATGCCTATGGGCTGGTACTGGGGCGTGCTAATCATCTGCTGTCTCCTCTCTGCCGCTTTCATATTTGCTGTTATGAAGCGACTCGAGCGCGCTACGGCTGACTAAAGAGGCTGTACTATGAGATAACAGTCTCCAACAAAAGACTGTATCAATTCTCCACCAATAACGATGGACGTATCGCAGACTCCTTTACTAAGCAAGGGGTGGGCGATGCGTCCATTCGATTATAGATATACAATAGAATGCTCATGAGACCTTTATCAGACATCGTCACCTCTCTCTGCTCTTCCGATCCCGTGGAGGTAACACAAGAAGAAGCACTCCAACTCGCCAAAGAAGCGACTAGCGAGGCTCTCTACGAGGCAGCGCACCGCGTGACGCGGCACTGTATGGGAGACGCCTTCGACACTTGCTCGATCATCAACGTCAAGAGCGGACACTGCTCCGAGGATTGTCACTGGTGCGCGCAGAGTGCTCACTACCATACGCAGGCAGATGCCTATCCGCTGCTGGATGTCGAGCCGTGCGTGGCTGAGTCACGGGCCAATCGCCAGGCAGGCATCGGGCGCATTGCACTCGTTGCTAGTGGCCGAGGGCAGAGTGATCGGGAGATAGAGCGTATCGCTCAGCACTATGAGGCGATGCATCAGGCGAGCGACATCAAGCTTTGCTCCTCTATGGGACTACTGACGAAAGAGCAGTTACGACGCCTTCACGAGGCAGGTGTCACCACCTATCACTGCAATCTGGAGAGCGCTCCGTCACACTTTCCCAAGCTCTGCACGACTCACACGCAGGCGGAGAAAGAGCAGACCATTCGTTGGGCTCGTGAGGTAGGGCTGCAGGTTTGCTCGGGAGGGATCTTCGGCATGGGCGAGACGATGGCACAGCGCATCGAGTTCGCCTGCTATCTCCGTTCGCTCGCCATACGCTCCATACCTATTAATATACTCCAACCGATCGCTGGGACGCCACTAGCCGAGGAGCCTCGCCTGACGGACGAGGAGTACCTGCGTACGGTAGCACTCTTTCGTCTGATCAATCCGACGGCTTTCCTGCGCTTTAGTGGAGGTCGGCTGAGGCTTTCGCCAGAGGTGATGCGCCAAGCTATGTACATCGGTATCAATAGTGCCATCACGGGCGACATGCTGACGACCAGCGGCATGCAGGCTCGCGAAGACATGCAGCTCATCGCCGAGATGGGCTATCGCAACACCAACGAAAAGGATTGGCGTACCGAAGAAACCGCTTAAACTATGAAGCAATACGACCCAACAGTCCAGCAAGCCTTAGAGTGGGATCACAAGCACCTGTGGCATCCCTACACCTCCACCGAAGATCCGCTACCAGTCTACCCTGTATCGCACGCTGAGGGGGTACGCATCTACCTAGCCGACGGCACAGAGTTGATCGACGGTATGAGCTCCTGGTGGTGCGCTGTGCACGGGTACAACCACCCTGTGCTCAATGCTGCCGTGGAGACGCAGATAGGGAAGATGAGTCACGTCATGTTTGGCGGGCTAACGCATCAGCCTGCCATAGCGCTCGGGGAGGAACTCCTGAAGATGCTTCCCGATGGCTTCGACTGGATCTTCTACGCCGACAGCGGTTCGGTGGCTGTCGAGGTGGCGCTCAAGATGGCGATCCAGTACCAGCAGTCCCTCGGTGAGACGCAGCGAGATCACTTCGTCACCATTCGTCGAGGCTACCACGGCGACACCTGGCACGCTATGAGTGTCTGCGATCCCGTCACGGGGATGCATAGTATCTTTGGCACGGCACTCCCGCAGCAACACTTCCTCGCGCCGCCTTCGGTCAAGTGGGGCGAGCCATGGCGTGACGATGCTATGGAGCCTCTCCGTCAAGTGCTTGCTCAGCATGGCGAGCAGATCGCAGCACTCATCTTAGAGCCTATCGTGCAGGGAGCTGGCGGTATGTACTTTTACCATCCCAACTGCCTCGTGGAGGCGCGTAAGCTGTGCGACCAGTACGGCGTGCTGCTGATCTTCGACGAGATAGCCACCGGCTTCGGACGTACGGGCCGTATGTTTGCGATGGAGCATGCGGGCGTCTTGCCCGACATCGTCACCCTCGGCAAGGCTCTCACGGGAGGTTATATGACCCTCTCCGCCATTGTCACGACGCAGCGCGTCGCTGAGACCGTTTGTCGTGGCGAGGCGGGTTGCTTTATGCACGGGCCGACCTTTATGGCCAACCCTTTGGCTTGCTCCGTAGCCCTCGCCAGCCTGCAACTCCTGCAGCGTGAACCAACGCTAGAGCGTGTCGCCAAGATCGAGGCGCAACTGAAGCGTGAGTTAGCGCCTGCCAGCACCTTCGCCGGGGTCACCGAGGTGCGCGTCCTCGGCACTATCGGCGTGATCGAGCTAGATGAGCCAGTCGATATGGCCTTTATGCAGCGACGCTTTGTAGAGCTAGGCATCTGGGTACGACCTTTCGGCCGGCTCTGCTACATTATGCCCCCATACATCATCCAACCCGACGAACTCTCCCAGCTCACCGCAGGCTTGCTCACGGTCGTCCAGGAGATGGTCACTAGACAATCACGATAAAAGTCACGCAGTATGAAACAAACGATAGTCATTGGCGCAGGGATCACAGGACTCACCACGGCACTCTACCTACGGAGAGCGGGAATACCCGTGCTCGTTCTCGAGGGGGCGGAGCGCGCTGGTGGACAAATACGCACTTTGCAGGAAGAGGGCTACACCTTCGAGACGGGACCTAACACAGGGTCGGTCTCTTTCCCCGAAGTCGCCGAGCTCTTTGCCCTCTTGCCCTCAGGCTACGAAGCTGCCACCCCAGCGGGCAACTGCCGATACATCTATAAGAAAGGAAGGCTACACCAGCTCCCTTCAGGCCCTTGGAGCGGACTCACGACACCACTCTTCACGCTGAGTGACAAGTTTCGTCTGCTCGGTGAGCCGTGGCGCAAGAAAGGCACCGATCCCTACGAATCTGTTGGCGCACTTGCGAAGCGACGTCTAGGGGAGAGCTTCCTGCAGTATGCCGTCGACCCCTTCGTCGGGGGCATCTACGCTGGCGATCCGATGAAGCTGGAGACCCGCCACGCACTTCCCAAGCTCTACAATCTAGAGCAGGAGTATGGGAGCTTCATCCGTGGAGCTATGGCAAAAGCCAAAGAGCCCAAGAGTGATCGTGATCGCCTAGCCACCAAAGAGGTCTACTCAGCACGTCACGGACTGGAGACAATGATCCACGAGATGGCCGATCAAATTGGCACGGACCTCATCCGCACGGAAGCTACCGTCACTTCGGTCAAACAGGACACAGCGGGCGATTGGCTCGTCACCTACGAGCAAGACGGAGAGCTACACGAAGCCTCAGCCGAGCGCGTGGTCTCGACCGTAGGTGCCCATGCCTTGGCGAGCTTCCTCGGTGAGACCCTCCCAGACGAACTCTTATCTCCCATTACAAGTCTCTACTACGCACCGATCGTGGAGGTGGCTGTTGGCTTTGACCGTAAGGTCAGCAACTATCGCGGCTTCGGTGCGCTCATGCCTTCGTCAGAGCCGGTAGACATCCTCGGGGTTCTCTTCCCGTCGGACTGCTTTGTCGACCGTACACCGACTGCTGAAGGGGTGCTCTACAGCATCTTCATGGGAGGCACGCGACGCCCCGACTTAATCGATATGGAAGAGAAAGAGCTGCAAGCTTTGGCACTCAAGGATCTCTACAAAGTGCTCGACATCGACCCACGCATAGTGCCCAGTATGGTGCATATCTCGCGCCATCGCCATGCGATCCCGCAGTACGGTGCCGACAGCGAGAGACGCTGTGCAGCCATTGCGGAAGTAGAGCGTCGCTACCCTGGACTCATCATTGCGGGCAATTGTCGGGACGGTATCGGCATGGCGCACCGCATCACGCAAGGCACACAGGTTGCCCAGCAACTAATCGCAGACAGTGATCAGTAGGTCGGCGAGGGTAAGAGCCACCATCGACTGCACGACAGGCACCGCCCGTAGCGCTATGCACGGGTCGTGACGCCCCGTGAATGTGTGTGTCACGCTCGCCCCTTCGGTCGTGAGCGTATGCTGCGGACGGGCAATGGTCGGGGTCGGCTTAAATGCCACCTTCATCACCAGATCCTGTCCCGTCGTGATCCCGCCGAGTGCACCGCCATTGTGATTGCTGCCGAAGGTCACCTTGCTCTCATCGCTCATCGCGAGCAATTCGTCAAGTACGGCACTGCCCCGCTGCCCCGCTAGGTCAAAGCCATCGCCAAAGGCAAAAGCACGACTCCCCGGAATGCTCATCACGGCATAGCTCAGCAGTGCTGGTATGCGGTCGAAGACGGGGTCTCCAAGGCCCGCAGGCACACCACGCACCACACAGCCCACGACACCGCCCACGCTGTCTCGATCAGCTTGTACCTTAGTCAGGTAGGCTGCTATCTCCTCATCTAGTGCAGCATCGGGACAGTAGCAGAGGCGATCGTAAGTATGCTCTATAGGGTAGGTCGTGTAGTCGCCAGCTAGCGACAGAGTGCCCACCTGCTGTATGAAAGCCTGCACCGTGACGCCTCGCAGCTGCTCTAACCACTGCTGAGCGATGGCTCCCGCCACCACGCGAGCGACCGTCTCACGACCACTCGACCGACCTCCACCAGGCTGCGGCTCGAGGCCATACTTAAGCCAGTAAGTCAGGTCGGCATGATTTGCTCTAAAGGGCTTTCCGCCCAAGCTCGTAGCGGTGGCGTAGTCTTGAGAGCGAGCGTCCTTGTTTTGTATTACGAAGGCTATCGGACTCCCCAGCGTCCGTCCCTCGTCCGTCAAGCCTGAGAGCCAGACCACTTCGTCTGGCTCTCGGCGTTTTGTAGTAGATCGTGAGTAGCCCGGACGACGTAGGTTGACAAAGTGCTGCACGGCCTCCCGATCTATCAAGAAGCCCGCAGGCATACCATCGAGGATTCCCCCCATGGCAGCTCCATGCGACTCCCCAAAGGTGGTCAGTCGCAGATGCCGTCCGAAGCTATTCATCGTGATTGCTTAGTGGCAACCGCTGCAGCAAGAGCAGCCACCCTCATGGTCGTCGCCGTCGCAGCAACCGCCCGCATGTCCCGAGAACTGAGCCGTCAGTCTCTGACGATCCTCCTCGGTAGCTGGACGTGCCTCCAGGACAGATCCGATGAAGTGTAGCGTCTGACCAGCCAGCGGGTGGTTAAAGTCCATCGTCACCGTATCGTCCGTGATCTTCTCGACGATACCAACCAGCTGATTGCCTTGGTTATCGAGCATAGGGACAGCGTTGCCCTCGAAAACGACATCTGAGTGGAATTCGCCCTTTTCGTTTTTGAAGAGATCCTTCTCCAGTTCCAGTATGTAAGCGTCAGAGATCTCTCCATACGCCTCCTCGGGCTTGAGGGTAAAGTCAAACTTGTCGCCAGCCTCTAGTCCCATCAGTTGCTTCTCGAAAGCTTCTAGTAGAAATCCAGCTCCTACGATCAGCGCTAGGGGAGCCTCAGGAGTGGCCTTCTCGACGATGTCTTCCTTTCCTTCACCTGTGTAGAGTTCGTATTCGCAGGTTACGTAGCTATCTTTTGTAATCTTCATATTAGGTATAATTGTTTCGTAATAAGGAGAGCCTGATGAGTAGGTCAGCAGTCTCAACCTGTGACTCATTCGTCTGAGCGATAGCCGAGCCATCACCTAGACTTCACAAAGGTACAAATTTAGCCATTGTGACCAGCTCCATAATTTATATACCAGCGCCCGAGATGGCTAGAACTTTAGCACGTCTCGGGCACTTTATGTTAGCGTACGAATACACCTTAGGAAGGGTCTCAGTCAAGCACTACCTTATAGCTCTTGCCTGCGATGGAGAGGATATAGGCTCCAGCGGGGAGTGCCTCACGAGAGATCTGCACCATCGGAGAACGCAGAGAGTTGACCCTCGTCAGGAGCTGTCCTTGAGCGTCAAAGAGCGTTACTGCCGTGCGTGGTGCCAGTCCTTCTACTCGTATAGCCGTCGGAGTATACGTGATCTGTACCTTGTCTTGCTGTATTGGATTGCAAAGTCCTGTAGGTGTCGATCCAGCGTACTCGACAGCATCGTTCATGAATTCCTGTGGGTCAGCACCTTTGACATCGAATGGTGTCCAGCCCTTCTCTTTGAGCTTAGCGACCTGTAGGATGTTGCACACATTGCCCTGAGGTGATAGCGTATTTACTATGTAAAGGTGTCCCCATAGCTCCTCATACTCATCATCTTCCGAAGGCTTTTTGCACTGAGGCATCTTAGCAATGACTTGCTCCATTTCCTGCTCCGAGATGTTATTCTCGTAGATCGAGAGCAGGTGTAGCTCCTTGAGCATGGAGAGATCTAGAGCGTTGATCTTGTTGAGGTGCAGCGTGAGCTCCTCCAGGTTGACATTTTTGCTCAGGTCTAGCTTGGTCAGCTTGTTCTGCTCGACCTCTAGGATCTCTAGACCCTCTAGTGGGGTCACGTCTATCTCCTCGAGTTCGTTTTCGGAGATACTTAGGTAGTAGAGATTTGGCGTCTTGCTCAGGTCTATCTTGGTGAGATAGTTAGCTCCGATCGATAGCTTCTCTAGGCCTGGCGTGGGAGAGAGGTCGATCTCGGAGAGCTGCGCCTTACATAGGTAGAGGTCTTCAAGTCCTGGAGTGAGACTCAGGTCTACAGAGGGGATCATTGTAAAGGAAAAGTCCAGCTCCTCCATATCTTTACAGTGCGCTTGCGTGACGCTCCTCAGTTGCTTGTTGAAAGAAGCTACAAGCACCTTCAAGCTCTCAAAGCTCGACAGGTCAAGCTCCTCCAGTGCTGAGTACTGTATGATGAGTACTTCGCAGCAGTTGTGCTCTTTGTCTGGGAAGGTCACATCTTGTAGCTCTTCGCATTCATAGGCTTTGAAGAACTTCATCTTTGTCGTCTTAGACAAGTCTATCGTGAGAGGAGTCGTATGTGTCTCCGAGTTTTCTAATCGAAGAGCTTCGAGCTCGCCATAGATATGTATCGTTTGGGTATTTTCATCTAGATTGAAGTATTGTACCTCAGGCCCCATATAGAAAATGTCTGTGTAGTCCTCTGGGCGCTCGGAGTCTCGTCCTAGTCGCTCGTTGTCTTGGCAGATGCCATCGCCATTGATGTCGATCCAAGCATTGCGATCTGGAGTAAAGGCCCCGACGCTGAGCACTTTGTCTTTAGTCTCTGAGAGTTTTATCGTGATGCTTTCGCCAGTCGTAGGGGCATCCGTAGTCTGAGCGCGAAGCTCAGGAGCAGCGGTAAGCGTCACCAGAGCTGCTGATAGGATTAGAAATAGGGTATTCAGTCGTTTCATAGGTTATAGTGTTATATGTATCGTTAGTCGTGTAGTCAGTTAGCTCTAGGCAATAGCCGATAGCCGTAAGATGCACCCGTAAGAGGGGAGACTATATGTATCAGCAGGATGGATCCTAGCGATGACTGCGGGATCTGGTAGTGCCCTGATGGAGAGATCACACCGACAGCTATGAGCTCACCTTGAGCTGAGTAGACGGTGATCTGATGATGAGCCATCTCAGGCATCTCTAGGAGTCCCTCGCTGCTCACCCGTAGCTGGTGTGGCTGTGCGGGGAGTGGTGCTTGAACAGCTGTATGCGATCCTAGCGGATCGGTAAACTGTATATAGGTACCACGGAAGAGATAGGGGTTGCTGAGGTCGGGACCAAAGAGTGCTAGCGTCTTCCCATCTTGGCTGATGGAGGGCCATCCGAGTATCAACTCTCCATGATCATCAGAGGAGTAAAAGTCCTCCATAGGGATACCCGTGTGTTGCTTGATCCAGAGGGCGAAGTTTTCCTTTGTGTCACGCTTGGGATCTATGCGATAGCAGTGGTAGAAGGACTTCTCCTCCTCGATACAGAGGAGCGAGCCATCGTCAAGAGCTTCCGTCGCAGTGTAGCCCTCATACTTAGTCAGCACCTCACCACTCTGCTCTCGTAGATCCCAGTAGCCAGGCATCAAGACCTGATCTATGGCACCACTCTCTTGGTCTAGTACCAGTTGCCGAGTAGCAAAGAGGATACGCTGCGTCGAGGGCGAGTAGTAGCACCTCGTCGGGTCAAGCATAGGCTTCTTACAGTAGGTCAGCACAGCCTTTTCCCAAGCATCGTAAGCTCTCTCCCACTCTTGCTCATCACTGTAGTCCTCACTCTTAGGCTGAGCCCCAGGCTTCTTCTTGTCTAGATTGAAGAATAGAGATTCGCCAGGAAAGGTGTAGCCCGTCGCTACCAGCTCTCCCTCTGGAATAGTCCACTGTATCAGTCGTGGGTAATAGCTATCTGAGTTGACCTGTCGCCCTATCAGAGTCATCCCATCGGGCGAAAGAGCTAGTACAGAGGTGCCTTCGGGCTTTCCTCCGAGCGCATCTTCGGCAGGTATGGGTAGCGGCGTGATAGCAAAGTCTCCCTGCGCCGTACGATTGGCGACAAAGGGACGCACATCTCTCTGGAGCGGATCTTGGGGCTTCATATTGCCCACCAGGCGATCAGCTCGCTGTGAGACACCAGTGATCTCTATCACAGGATAGTTGCTATCAGGAGAGGTAATGGCGATCTCCTGCCCCGAGTGAGAAATGTAGAGCGTCGTCGTTCGATCCTTTTGGTATACGATGTCCCCCTCGTCGGAGACATACTTGAGGTCGATCTCACTGCCCGCATCACTCTTTTGCCAGATGCACTTCTTCAGCTCAGTGTCATATACATAGGCTGCCTGATTGTAGTAGTAAGCAGCCCATATATAGCGACCACTGGGGGAGACTCCTCTGACATACGCCTTGGTCTCTATCGAACCATCGACGATCATATCCTGTGGGGGCGTCTTGACACCCTTATAGGCAGTCTGACCAGAGAGCCTGAGCGCAAAGGTCGCGAGGAGGAACCCGCAGAGCACTGAGCAGATAATCCGCTGGTGTAGTAATCTACTTGTTTGCATATTGAAACTACGCTGGTGAGGTGGTTAGGACTCTTTGGGAAAGAGGTACATCTGATAGACGTAGTCATCCTGTCCTAGTCTAACGAGAGTTACGCGGCAACGGTCTCCGTGAGCGTTGTAAACGTCCAAGACATTATCTTCGGAGATGGTATAGTTTTGATCGAAGCCATTGTTAGCTAGGTACTGCTTGAATTCTAGCGAGCGCAGGTCTCTCTCACTAGAGAGACAAAGGAGCTCCGTGATAATCAGTCCAAAGCCGTCGACCTCCTTGTCAGGTGCTACATAGAAGGCATACTCTAGGTTTGTCTTCTCGACCTTTGCTTCTTCAGTGCGGAAGAAAAGGTGCGTGTCCTTGGGCGATTCGTTTCGTCGGTAGGTGCGTAGTGCGAGCTTCTCCTCAAAGGCCTTAAACTGCTCGATATCTTTGGTTCTCAAGGCGTCTAGTGAGGGGAAGTCTTTGACGTCAGAGAGTATCCCATGCTTTGCTTGCACTAGAGGATTGGAGCTAATTCGCTTAGCAAACTCCATAAACATGACCGTCCCGAGCTTTTCATTAGGCAGATCCATCATCGAAACAGTCACGCTGGGGTCACTTTTGAGCGTAGCACGCAAACCCTTCTTGACATCTCCGAGGTAGTTGCTCACCTCAGCCTCCTGTACTTCACCAAAGCCAAGCTGGTAGAGCATCGCTTGGGTGCGCTTGCAGTCAGCCACTGACTCCTTGCTATAAGCCAGGATTAGGTCGGCATCATCGGCGATGGGTATAGCATAGACGACGGCAGGAATGGTGGTCAGCCCCTCTCCGTAGAAGCCCGATGGACGAAAGTCCACCTCTTGCTGGGTACGTCCTAGCTTTTGCTCGTATGTGATCACCTCGGCGTCCTCTATCTTTTCATAATCATTGCGAGGGATCCCGAACTTGAGCATCGGGAGTTCTTGAGGCACTTGTATAGGAGCTTCTTTGACGGTCACGGGGACGCTCTTTGTAGCCTCACCAGCCTGTATGATGACAACGGTTTCTCCGACAGCTACACCGGTCACAACACCCTGGGCATCAACGGTAGCGATAGTTGGGTTCTTACTTTGGTAAGTGACGGCGACCTCCTTAGGAGAGACCACAACTGAGAGTTGCTCGCTCTTACCAACAGTCAAGGAGAGACTCTCTGGCGAGACGGTGATGGTAGTCTGCTTAGGAGGCTCTGGGTTGGGTGCAGGATCGCAACAGGCACTCAAAAGAAGCACCATGGGAAGGGTGATGAGAAATGTTTTTGGTTTCATATGGATTGTTATTATGTAAAATATGTTGTTATCTACTCGCTAAGGTAGTTATTTCCCCTCAAACTCGCAAAGAGGTACAGGACATATACAAGGCTGACGCATTATAATCAGTTTGCTAGGAGCTACACATGATACACGGTACGAGTATCGCTACACGGTGGCTACAAATCCTCACTGATTACGCCTACCTCTCCGATGATTCGGGTTCCTCCCGAGGAATTCCCCAAATAGCTCCCGAGAAAATCGGAATTCCTTCGGGAGGAAAGAAAAAATTCTTCGGAAGTATCAAATGAAACTTCGGAAGAATCGAATGATATGTCCGAAGAAATTTTTCTTTCCTCCAGAGAAAAACGAAAATATCTCCGTGGAGATTTCGAAATTTCCACGGAGATATCGGTGTAGAGGTTAGAGATTAGAAATCAGAAGTTAGTTAGAGGGGAGGGATCTAGCCATAGGGTCATCATGCAGTGGCGACAGTCGTTCTCGACACGCAGACGGTCTCGTCCACGGACTAGATAGAGTGGCAGCGCAAAGGGTGGCTTGCGCCCTGTCCGTGTGCAGTAGCCGAGCTGATGTAGCAGACAGTGACGGGTAAACATCACGGGGATCACGCGTTCGGGACTCTCTACCTCCAAGGCGGGTTCGATCCTCCCAGAGACTCCTAGCTGGTGATAGAGTTGACGTGCCGACTCATTGGCTACATTGTAGGTGAAGTCTAGCGTGTCGGGCAGACCATACCGCTGACGTGCCGTAGGGTCTGGTGTGCGGAGCCGATCGATGCGCTTCTGCTGTAGGGGCTTGCCGATGGTATCTCTGCATTGTAGTGCTAGAGCAAGACATTGACGCTGCAGCTCCTCCGAGAGCTCTCGTCGCAGCTCAGCAACGATTGAAGGCGGGACGAAGAGTCCGTCTAGCTTTATGGTAACCTCTTGAGCTCGGTATGGCGTGTCGCCGAGCTTGCGGAGCGTGCGCTCTACGTGAGCCGTATTGTCTCGCTGTGCAGGCTCTAGCGTGACCGATCTGCTACGTGTGACCGACAGATCGGGAGCCTCCGAGAGTTGCATCTGTAGTGCGAGCCGGTCGGGCATTGCCTCCAAATGTAGCGACACCGGTATGGTGCGGGTAGAGGCATCGGGGCGTAGGAGCTGAGCCTCTAGGAGATGGTTGAGGTTGCGCCAGAGCGTCGACCCCTGCGGTAGCTCGATCGCTTGGGAGAGACGCAGACGATAGTGTCCAGCTCGCCTAGCGGGCGTCACTTGGTTGATCTGTGCTCCGATGAGCTTCTTGTCGATAGCGTAAGCGACCACCCCGTCGCCATTAGCGAGCGTGATGTCGTCGCTCAGGAGCGCTATCTCTAGCTCTTTGCCTCGACTCTGGGTTACCGTGCCGATCGGCTGACCGAGGCTTTTGCTGCTATAAGGTGTGATGCTGTCGGTAGGGATGGGCGAACCTAGAGGCGTATTATAGGTAGTAAAGGGGCGGGCAAAGGTCGCCTCAGGCTGCGGCGTGAAGGTGTACTCCACAGCTCCCCATGAGGGACGTCGCAACTCACCACTACGGCGGGTCAAGATATCGTCTAGCACCTGGCGATAGTGGGCGATGACGTTGCGCACGTAAGGGATCGCCTTGAGTCGCCCCTCGACCTTGAAGGAGCTGACGCCCGCATCGATCATCTCTTCGATGATCTCGGTGCGGTTGAGATCTTTCAGAGAGAGGAGGTGCTCGCCTTGGCGAAGCTTTTGTCCCTGAGCATCAACGAGATCATAAGTCATCCGGCAGTACTGAGCGCATTGTCCTCTATTGGCACTGCGCTGTGAGAGTGCCTCGGAGATAAAGCAGCGACCACTGTAAGAGACGCAGAGCGCCCCATGAACGAACGCCTCCAGTCGCAGCGGAGTCTTGTCGCGCACCGCTGCAATGTCCTGACAGCTCCACTCGCGCGGCAAGACAGCCTGCTCGAAGCCTAGATCGGAGAGCATCTGCAGCTGCTCTAGCGAATGGTTATGGCACTGCGTGCTAGCGTGTAGCGGGATAGGCGGTAGCTCCTGGGTGAGTAGTCCGAGATCCTGTATGATGAGCGCGTCGGCACCCGCCTCGTAGAGTTGATGCGCCAGCTCCACAGCGTGAGCTAATTGGCTATCTGTGAGGATCGTGTTGAGGGCAACATAGACCCGTGCGGCATAGGCGTGAGCCGCTTCGCAGAGCTGCCGTATATCCTCGAGCGAGACCCCGACAGCACTCCTGGCACCATACTGAGGAGCACCCACATAGACCGCATCGGCACCCGCCGAGAGCGACACCAGACCGCCCTCTAGCGAGGAGGCGGGAGCCAATAGCTCTATGTCACGTAGTGTGGTCAATGAAGCTTTCCTTTTAAAGCTTACTACCGAAGGCTAGATCGCCCGCATCGCCCAGTCCTGGGACGATGTAAGCGTGCTCATTAAGCGCTGGGTCGATGACACCCACCCATAGCGTGACAGGCGCCTTGTCGTCAAACTGGGAGTGGAGGAAGTCAATAGCTTGCTGGCTGGCTACGATAGCGACCATGTGGGTGTGGCGAGGTGTGCCACAGCTCTTGAGGAGTGCCTGCCAGGAGAGATGCATAGAGCCTCCCGTGGCGAGCATCGGGTCGACGAGGAGTAGCTCCTTGCCTGTCAAGTCTGGCGCAGCCACATACTCAACATGTATGTCAAAGTCTTCGTCATCCTTGACCTTGCGATAGGCGGAGATGAAAGCATTTTCGGCACGATCGAAGAAGTCTAGGAAGCCGTGATGAAGGGGCAGTCCGGCACGTAGGATCGTTGCCACGACGAGCTGCTCGTCTAGTACAGCCGTGGGTGCGGTGCCGAGAGGCGTCTCCACGGGACGTGTCTGGTAGTGGAGCTGCTTGCTCAGTTCGTAAGCCATGATATGGCCGATGCGCTCGATGTTTGCTCTAAAGCGTAAGGGATCTCTCTGGATCTCTCGGTCTCGTATCTCAGAGATGAAGTGGGTTAGGAGTGAAGGTCTCTCGGATAGATTGTATACCTGCATGAGCTTTACTATGTTTGGGTGCTTAAATCAAGCAAATATACAATATCTTTGTCGGATAGACGTTTGAATCACGTAGTCAATTACTCTTTTGTGAAGCAAGACGTAAGTACACATCACACCTATTCACTAGGTCGTCGCTACTGGCTGGTGGGGCTGCTGCTCCTGTTGCTCCTGTTGCTGGTGGTGCCGATGGCTACCACGCTCTCTGCACAGACGGCGAGACCGA
Source organism: uncultured Porphyromonas sp. (assembly GCA_900538385.1). GTDB lineage: Bacteria > Bacteroidota > Bacteroidia > Bacteroidales > Porphyromonadaceae > Porphyromonas. Next base: position 12,822 of record UWSO01000004.1, on the reverse strand, counting down.
TGACGCGGCCCTATGCGGATCATAGACGATTTAACTGGGGATTTCACGTGGGAGCGCATGTGGAGGATCTGATCATCGACAACTTTGGCCCGACGGAAGGGGAGGCACAGACGCTCTATGCGGCAGTACCGAGCTATAGCCCAGGCTTTAGCGTGGGGGTCATCGCCAACTACAATCCGCATATAGACTGGAGTATACGACTGCTCCCGACACTACACTTTGGGGAGCAGCGACTACTCTTTAGGACTTGGGAGGAAACGGGCGAAGAGGCCTTTGAGTCTATGCCGATGCGCACCAGTCAGATTGAGCTGCCACTGCTGGTTAAGTACAGTTCTGTGCGCTTCAACGATACCCGCCCCTATCTCGTGGGGGGCGTCTACGGTTTGCTACACATGGGACAGAAAAAGGGAGCCCCGCTGCAGTTTGCCCCGCTCTCGGCAGGCTGGACCTTTGGTGTAGGTTGCGACATTTACCTGCGTTACTTCAAGCTTTCGCCTGAGCTACGCTTTGACTTTGGCTTTACCGACCTGATTCGTCACAACCGACCCGACCTGGATGACGGGGCTAGCATGCGCTACACCAATGCGCTGCGCCGTGGCACGGGACGGATGATCATGCTCACCTTCTGCTTTGAGTAGTAAGGCTCACTTGCCAAGCAAGATTGGAACCTGCTGACTATTGAGACAGTGGCCGATCGCCTTTCGTTATAGACGACAACGGGCGGACTCATCTAGGTGAGCCCGCCCGCATTATTATTGTCGAAGTTTATATCGCTCGGTCTAGCGCAAACGCTTCAAACGTTGTGCTATTGGAGTCGCTGAGCTGGTGAAGTCCTCGATAGGGCTGAAGCTGATATTTGTAATACCAGTTACGGAGCCATCATCTATCTGAACCATCACACCTTCCTGCTCGTTGACATAAGTAGGTAGGAGTATGGTCCTCTTAGGATCATACACGAAGCCTCTGCGCTCTAGGCGATCAATAATCATCGGCGAGTGTAGTGCTTTGAGGTCTGTACAGATAATGAGAGCAGCTCCATAAAGTGGCTCGGTATCAGAAGGAAGCAAGATTATCGTCGGGAAGTACTTGCAACGTGTCTGTACTGCTGGGAAAGGCATCTCTTCAGCTAGCATGTCAACGACAGCAGCCGTATAGTCTAGGTTGGCGTACTCCTTCATGACAGTCTCTAACGTGTCCCTATTAAAGCCAAAAAGTGGCATCGGGAAGTCTACCTCTTCATAAGGTATTTTGTCGTCAAGATCCTCAACATAGTACTGAATCCCAGGACGGAAGGTCGCTTTTTTTTCAGCCTCATTAGGGATGTTCATATCGATGTGAGCGACTAGCTTGAGAGATTTGTCGTAGTAAAGAGAGTTGCCATTCTTGTCTTGTAGACCTGAAGGTTTAAAGCCTTGTGCCGTAAGGTAAGCATCGACCTGTTCAGGGGTAGGACGATGGAGCGTGTCGCAAGAGACCTTGCTCTCCTCAAGGAAGTGGTTGGTCTTGAGGTCTAGCCAATAGGTTACTTCTGTGTAAACCTCATGACCAGTCTTGAACTTTAAGACACCCTTGTCAGGCTTGCTCGCCTCAGCATCGAAAGTGTGTCCCATGCGAGCCTCAAAGAGCTGAACCATCTCAAGGGTAGCTCCGTAAGGTAGGAGGGGCATCCAGATACCGGTAGTCTGGTCCTGAAGAGGATCGACACGTAGCCAATTGGTCTTTTTGTTGTCGTTGCTACCCCACCAGAAGATAGGCTCGGTCTTGTCACCGTCTACGAGGACGACTGAGGAGACACGGCTACCACGTGGCGCGCTAACGTAGATCTCTTCCGTAGCCTTGGCGGTGCGGAGGTTGCTCTTGACGAAGCCGTTGTTGAGCAGATACTCGTCGATGAACTGCTTGGCGGTCTCTTGCGAAGCAAACTGTACGCGAGCAACCTGATAGAGCCCAGCCCGGTCAAAGTAGTAGACGATCTCTCGTACCGCCTTGGTGTCTTGAGGTGTAGCGGTCAGGGTCATCAGCTCTTCTGAGCGCTCGACCTTGTTACCACGCCCCTCTTCGATCTGAGCCACCTCGTCGATGGAGATGCCGTAGCGCTCGATGGGGAGCATCCACTGTGAGATCTTCTCAGGCCATTTTGGCGTGTCACCACCCGTGATGGGGTTGTCTTCATCACAGCTCGTGAAGGTGAAGAGTCCTGCTATGAGAAGCAGGAGGATTGATGTGAGTCTTTTCATAGGGGGGAAACTTATAGTTAAACTGTTTAGTGTGTATGTTCGCTTAGCACGCGTTATCAGCGTAATGTGTTGATGGCAGCGATGAAAAGTATCTTGCCCGTCTCGGGGTGTACAATAGCTGCAAAGAATGGTCTGTCGAAAGCAATGCTACGAGACTCAAGCGGATCTCCAGCACTAGGCATCACGGGGCCTATAACCGTTGCAGCGGCTCCTTCGACACCCTTCTCATTCCACTGGAGTGTCGCTTGGTGGTATAGGCGGTTCTGTCGACCCGACTGCTCGCTCATCTGCTGCGCTAGAAACTTCGGGTCAAACATACGGCTGAGCTCCGTGAGAGGTACACCCAGCGTCTTGCATAGTCCTAGCTCCATCAGCTCAGGCGTCAAGTCTAGCGTGGGGATCCCAGCGTTCAGGCGAGGCAGTCGTATATCTAGTGCGTAGCGCTTGCCAGCTGTGGTGAATTTGCGTAGCTCTTCAGTTGTCGGTAGACTCTGTGAGAGCGGTAGCGTACGATCTTTCGGTAAGATGAGTAGCATACGAAACGGTGTCTCACCATACTCTTGCAACTCTTCTCTAGCTTGTAGACCAACCGAAAGCGCCTCAAAGCGATCATCGGCGAAGTAGTCGATGGAGGTGTCATTGTGGATAGACATCATCATAGCAGGCTCCTCCTCGCCAGTGGCATTGGTAAACTTACCCGTCTGGGTTCGCTCTTCGTTCGTCTTCCATTGCCACGCAGCTGCAAAGAATGCGGTATTAACTAGAAAGGCAAGCGGATCTTGCTCCCCAGCATGACTAGGATCTAGCATATGCGGTATCTTGCCGTAGGTCTTGCGACTGATCCAAGCATTGATCGCCTCGTAAGAGGCTGGATCGCTGAGGTCGAGCGTCGCTGTCGGAGCACCAAAGAAGTCAAAGAGTTGCCGTGGATAGGACTTGATCAAGTGACTTTGATACTTTGAGGAGACCCAAAAGCTATTAGATGGGAAGTAGCAGGCGTATTCACCCGCACTACACATCACCGCGTTGAGCTGCTGGACATACTTTGCTACAGAGGCAATGCTCTGTGTAGCGGGTAGCTTCAGAGCCGATCTGTATTCATCAAAAGCTTCGTCCGACAGACCTGTTGCATTCATCCCAAGGGCTGTCTCGATAGAGATCGGTGAGAGCACAAGGTTAGCACTGGAAGCCCGATTCTCCAGAAGAGCCCCAAAGAGCTTAAGGCTAAAGGCATTGCCAGCCTCTACCAGAGGCATGCTCTCTGCGGGCAGGGAGGCATGAGACACGTTGGGGGTCTTAGGCATAGGCGTACCGGCTGTGGGAGCCTTGCCGCCAACTAAGAAAGTGATAGGACCCTCCTTGGGGTCTCGCAGCTCCTCGTCGCAAGCGCTCAGTGTGACAAGTGCCACCGCAAGCATTAGGACTAAGCCAAAAGTCGAACTATACTTCATAGGTTATTATGCAATAAGTAAATAGGTTAGTGTTGATTTGCGAAGCTAGAAGAGAACATTGCAACTTGGCTCCTCCTATATGGGATCTACGAAGAAGCCTATTGGGGAGAAGATTCGCTACAATCCTCTTCTGTGACTGCCGCTAGGCAAATATACTTATTATTTCCTTACAGCAGTTCAATAAAGGTGAAACCTTGCTCTCGCAAGTTGAGTGGCTTGCTGAAACGAGTGACCTCTAATTCTCGATTTCTTCGGAAGAAACCTCCGAATAGCTCCGAGGAAAAGCTCTATTTCTTCGGAAGAATCAAACAATTCTTCGGAAGAATCAAATGAAACTTCGGAAGAATCAAACGATATATCCGAAGAGTTTTTTCTTTCCTCCGTGGGAAATAAAAAATCTCCACCGAAGAATTGGCGATTTCTTCGGTGGAGATTTTGAAGGACCTGCAGCTTGTAGTGTAAGAGCTACATAGAGAGCCTGTTTTACAGTGTGCGGTGGTCTATGTAGACGGTATCGGCAAAGAAGGCGCCTCGTACCCCATCGGGATAACGGTCTACGACGATGACCGTAGGGTGAGCGATGGAGAGAAAGCGTGCCAACTCTTCGCGGGCCTGTTGTCGTGCATTACGGATGTAGCCTGAGCGGTAGACTTCATCGATCAGTCTCTGCGGGATGCGTCGCTTGGCTCTATTCTCTTGCTCTGAGGTGAGTGTCCTAGTCGTGAAGCCTTGACGTAGCGGATGTACATCGATCACATTGTATCCAATCTCGTGTGGAGTGACTTCTTCGGGGGGAAGCTGTACATAGAGCGTGTCACCCTGCAACTGGGTGGGGAGCTGGTCTATGTCGAAGTCTATGTAGGTGCGAGCCTGTATGACGTACGCTAGCACCATGCCATCGATGGTATCGACCATGGGGATCTCTTGATAGCATTCGCCTGTAGAGAGCTTGAGTATCTCCTCGATCGAGCGGACGGTCATAGCGTGCGTGACGACGTCGCTGTAGTCCTCGCTCTGGCTCTTGGAGCAGCTACGCCATAGGAGGACGATACCGACTAAAAGCAGTATCGCTAAGAGTATGTAGAGGATGCGCTTAAGCCATTTGCTCATAGGATTGTAGTGCTACTGAGGTGAGGTGGAATGAGTGCTGGGCTGTGCCAGTGCTGAGCCGCGCTCTACAATGACGACCGTAGGTGGCAACTCGTAGGAGAGGAGGAGTTGCGTGAGCCATCGGCGTAGCTTCTCGATAGAGCGCTGTCGTATCTGAGCGATGAGCTGATCATTGGAGGCAATCTCCTGCTGGAGTACTTGGTAGGCTCTCTCCTTGACACGGGCACGATCTTGCGGGGTGATAGCCTCTCGGAGAGGCGCTACATACTCGTACTCAGTACTTAGCGTGAAGTCTCGCCCTCGCAGCTCTACCTGTATGGGAGATATGTAGACGGTGAGCTGCTGCTGGTCGGTGTCGTAGGTTACATCATCTGCGGAGAAGCTGGTTAAGTCGGTATAGCTTACCAGTGTCGCATCAAAGGAGTAAATGCCGACACGATTGCCTATCTTCGTTTGGTTACCCAGCCATGTGGCGAAGTCCTTGAAGCTATCGATATCGTAAAAAGTAATCTTGGGATCCTGCAGGGTGACCGCCTTCTGGAGCGTGGTCTCCGTAAGGAGTAGCTTGCCAACGCTCTGATACTGTTGTACGATCGCCTCTTGTAGCAGCTCTTCTGCAGTCTTGCGCTTGGAGCAACTAGGCAGGCTCACGAGCAAGCAGAGGAGTGCTGTGAGCAGTAAGAGGCATTGGTGCCGAAGATGCTTCATAACTGTGCAGTACTAGATATCTATACGGGGTTACTGCTCGACCATCTTGAGGACAGTGGGCAGCATCTCTGCTATATCGCGGGCTATCATACCGCGTGGCGAGTGTCGCTCACCATAATGATTGGCTGTCAGTCCATGAGTGTAAACGCCCAGAGGAGCCGCCTCAGCGGGTGTGTAGCCTTGTGCCAAGAGCGAGAGGATGATGCCTGTGAGCACATCTCCGCTGCCTGCGGTGGCAAGGGCTGGTGTGCCTGAGCTGTTGAAGATAACCTCGCCAGTGGGTAGGCAAGTGGCAGTGTTAGCCCCCTTGAGTACGACGATGAGCTCCTGATCCATAGCTAGTTCCTGTGCTTTGGTCAGGCGGTGGTGGTCATCAAGCGCATTGCCTATGATACGGTCTAGCTCGCCTGGATGCGGTGTGAGGATGGTGTCCTTGGGCAGAACGCTCAGCAGCTCGGGGTGGAGTGCCAAGAGGTTCAACGCATCGGCATCGAGTAGTAGCGGGGTGGTAGGCTGGATGTTTTGCAGCAAATGCTCCAAGAGATGTAGCGTGAGCGGTGCTGAGCCAATGCCAGGTCCCATAGCAATAGCCTGGTAGTTGTGCAGCTCCTTAGGAAGGCTACCGACGATGGTCTCCTCTTTGTCCTTCTCGACGAGTGCCTCTGGGAGGAGTGTATTCGCTAACGGAGTCAGTGAACTGGGTATATGCATCGTGAGCTTGCCTAGTCCCGAGCGCATAGCGCCCATTCCAGCAAGCATAGCCGCACCTGCCATCGCTTCAGAGCCTGCGATGAGGAGCGCATGCCCTTGCGTCCCTTTGTGCGCAAAGTGTGAGAGGGGCTTCAAGGCTTTGTGGGCATCCAGAGGGGTGTAGAGATAGTAGTCGGCTTGGATGGCGGGGTCGTCATCCATATTAAGACTGAGCGAGAGGATGCGTAACGTGCCCGTGTAGCACTCATTGTCTGATAGGAGGAGGGCTATCTTGGGGCTCTCGCAGGTGAGGGTGTAGTCCGCCTTGATGATCGCCTGCAGGTTGTTCTCGCTATTGTCCTTGTCATAGAGTCCCGAGGGAATGTCCACAGCGATGACGGTGGCTGGCGAAGCGTTGATCAATTGATCTACCAGCACGGCAAAGCCTCCCTCTAGAGGACGCGATAGTCCCGTGCCAAAGAGCGCATCGATGACGAGAGTCTGAGCGGTCAGAAGCGGGGGCTGAAACTCGTCTGCAACAATGGTCAAAGCGTCTGCGTGAAACTCCTGGAGCTTCGTCTGCTGCCAGGCGCAAGCCTCCGAGAGCTCTTCCTCTTGCTTGCAAAAGAGGTAGCAGTGCACTCGGTGTCCGTCCTGCAGTAAGCGCCGTGCGATGGCTAGTCCATCTGCTCCGTTATTGCCAGGACCTGCGAAGACGTAGACGATGCCCTGTGGCAGGTCTGAGATACTCCTGAGCTCTGCTACAAAGCGCTGAGCGACACGCTCCACAAGGTCGTGGATGGAGATGTGATCACGCTCGAGGATATAACTATCCGTGGTGCCCCATTGGCGTCCGATGAGTATCTTTTTCATTGTTTCAGCTGGTATGTTTAGTTGGTTGGTTGCGACTTAGCTACGGTCTCGGGGCTTTTGTCTAGAGTTAATCCATAGATCCCCGTACGATGCCGCGCTTGCTGTCGCTAATGAAGTTGTAGATGAGGTCTCGCTCGTAGCATTGCGGATAGCGACTCTGTATCTCTACGAGTGCCTCGCTGTTGTTGAGCCCCCCTTGGTAAAGTGTGCGGTAGACATCGTTTATGAGGAAGATCTGCTCATTGGTGAAGCCTCTGCGACGTAGTCCCACGATGTTGATGCCGCAGTAAACGATCGGATCGCGCCCCACGAGACAGTAGGGTGGTATGTCTTTGGTCACCTTAGAGCCTCCCTGTATCATCACGTGCTGTGAGATACGTACGAACTGATGTACCAGCACAGCGCCACTGAGGATGGCGTAGTCGTCTATCTCGACCTCCCCAGCGAGCTGGGTCGCATTACCTAGGATGATGTGATCCTTGAGGATGCAGTCATGCGCTACGTGTGAGTAAGCCATGATGAGACAGTTACTGCCGATGACTGTAGTGCCACGCGAAGCGGTACCACGATTGACAGTGGCGTACTCTCGGATGGTTGTGTGGTCACCGATGACGGCTGTGGTCTCCTCACCTTTGAACTTAAGGTCTTGCGGGATCCCTGCGATGACGGCGTAGGGATGTATGTGACAGTCGCTACCGATGCGTGCTCCGCTGCGTATCATGCAGCCTTGGTCTAAGACACAACGATCTCCGATGACCGTGTTGGCCTCGATGGTGACAAAGGGTCCGATCGTCACCTCAGCTCCTATCTGTGCTTCAGGATGCACCTGAGCGAGAGGAGATATATGCGTTTGAGCCATATAGTGGATATGATTGTTTACTCCTTATTCTTTACTATCTGCGCCATGAAGTCTGCTTCGCAAACGAGTTGGTCGCCCACGAAGGTAAGTCCCCTGACACTTGCCAAGCCTCGACGCACCTCACTGGTGAGCATCACCTTAAAAAGAAGCGTATCGCCTGGCACCACCTTGTTTCTGAACTTCACATTGTTGATCGTCAGGAAGTAGGTCGAGTAGCGCTCAGGATCCTCGATGCCACTGAGCACGAGTAGACCAGCCGTCTGCGCCATCGCCTCGACGATGAGCACGCCCGGCATGACCGGCTCTGTGGGGAAGTGACCGAGGAAGAAAGTCTCGTTGAAGCTCACGTTCTTAACCCCCACGATATGATCCTTGTCTAGGTGGATCACCTTGTCCACCAGAAGGAAGGGATAGCGGTGCGGTAGGAGCCCTTTGATCTGGTTAAGGTCGAGTACGGGTGTTGCATTGGGATCATAAACGGGGGGCTGTGTCTCCATTCCCTTGATCTCCTTGCGAATGGCTCGTGCCAGCTTGTTATTGATCTTATGCCCAGGCTTGGTCGCTATGATATGTCCCTGCACGAAGATACCTGCTAGGGCTAGATCGCCTAGAATGTCTAGAATCTTGTGGCGTGCGGGCTCGTTCGATATTCCCTCCTTCGGGTTGATCACGCCGAGCTGACTCACTTCAGCGACAGGACGATGCAGAGCCTCTGCCAGCGCCTTGGCGTCGCTCTCAGAGAGCGGCTCATCGTTGATCACCATCGCGTTGGCTAGGTCTCCGCCCTTGATCAGTCCCTGGCTGAGGAGCGGAAGTATCTCTCGTACGAAGACGAAAGAACGAGCCTCTGCTATCTCCTCGCCGTAACGACTCAGGTCGCGTAGCGAAGCGTATTGGTTGCTCAGCAGCGGGGAGGCAAAGCTTAGGTGCGCCTCTACACCGAGCTGATCAGATGGAAGAAGGAGAATGGAAGCTCCCGTCTCCTCATCTTTCACCTCAATAGGCTTACGCACGACAAAGACCTCACGAGCAGCAGACTGCTCCTTAAGCCCAGCCTCTTGGATCGCCTGCACATAAGGCTGTGCAGAGCCATCTAGTATAGGCGCTTCGTCGCCATCGACCGTGATAAGACAGTTGTCCACTCCGAGTGCGTAGAGCGCACTGAGACAGTGCTCGAGCGTAGAGACCTGGACAGCGCCACGCTCTATACGAGTAGCACGCTGCGTCGTCGTGACATAATCCGCATAAGCGGGGATCACGGGGCTGCCCTCAAGGTCGGAGCGACAGATCTGGTAACCACTATGGGGCTCGGCAGGAGAGAGGGTCAAGGTGCGGTTGGCTCCCGTGTGAAGTCCTACCCCTTGGAAAGTGAGTGTCGTAGCGAGTGTGTACTGATTCATAACGTGAGTGTGTCTGCTTTTACAAATGTGTCTATTTGGTTGCCGATGAGGTCTGCTCTTCGAGCTTGTCTACACGGCGCATCAGCTCAGGAAGCTTAGGAAGCGTTGCGAAGGCACGGAGCGCCTTGCCCACAGGCATGGCGGGAGTACCCATCACGACACTGTGTGGCTGGAGATTGCCCAGGACGCCTGTCTGACCGCCGAGCTGTGAGTGGTCGCCTACGGTGAGGTGACCAGCGATGCCCACTTGACCGCCCAGCTGGCACCATTCCTTGATGTGTGCTGAGCCAGCTAGTCCAGCTTGAGCTGCGATGACCGTGTGTTCATCGACGGTGCAGTTGTGCGCTATCTGTACGAGGTTGTCGATCTTGACACCCGAAGCTATGCGCGTCACACCCATCGTAGCGCGATCGACGCAACTGTTAGCCCCGATCTCCACATGGTCGCCTATCTCCACATGTCCTATCTGAGGAATTTTGTCATAGCCATGCTCCGTAGGGGCAAAGCCAAAGCCGTCGGCACCAATCACCGTGCCTGCATGAATGCGGCAGTGATGCCCGATGATGCTATCCGAGTAGAGCGTGACCCGTGGGTGTAGTGTCGTGTGGTCTCCGATCGTGCAGTTGGCACCGATGACGCAATGTGCCGAGATGATAACCTGCTCGCCCAGCTTGACATCTGCTTCGATGCAAACGTACGGACCGATGATGCACTCTTTGGGGATCTCTACCGAAGGATCCACGATAGCCGTCGGGTGGACGCCCGTCCAGTGAGGTTCCTGCTGAGAAACGTAGAGTCGCATCAGCTGTGAGAGCGTCTCGTAAGGGTTGGCCACACGGATCAAAGTCGTAGAGCAGGGCTGCGTGGGGACAAATCGCTCGTCTACAAGTACCGCCGAGGCGTGCGTCGTGTAGAGGTAAGGCTCATACTTCATATTGGCTAGGAAGCTCAAGTCCCCCGCCTTCGCCTGCTCAATGCCTGCAAAGCCCTGTAGCTGAGCTGTGCCATCGCCCTCTAGGGCACCCCCGATGAGCTTAGCAATGTCTGCAACTGTGTACATCTACCTTATATATTAGTCTATGATACCCTTGTCTATGAGTGTCTGCTCCATCTGTCGTGCTAGGTCGGAGGCTGCTTGCGCTGAGGCTGAGGCAAAGCGCTCATCATTGCCTGCATAGATGATTCCTCGCGAACTATTGACGATCAGACCGCAGTCGTTCGTCATCGCATGCTCTGCGACTTCCTCTAGGCTACCGCCCTGAGCACCTACACCAGGCACAAGGAGGAACGCATTAGGCGCTACTGCCCGTACACGCTCCATCAGATTGCTCTGCGTAGCACCCACGACAAACATGATATGGTCCGCACCCTCCCAGCTCAGAGCCGTCTTGAGTACCTGCTCGAAGAGACAAGTCTCCTCGCCCGTATGGAGCATCTGAAAGTCCTGCGCACCCTGATTGCTCGTCAAGGCGAGTAGGATCACCCACTTGTCGCTATACTCTAGAAAAGGTAGCACACTGTCGCTCCCCATGTAGGGCGCCACGGTGAGCGCGTCGACCTTAAAATTCTCGTAGAAGGCACGCGCATACATCTTGCTCGTATTGCCTATGTCGCCACGCTTAGCATCTGCGATGATCAGCTGCTCGGGATAGTTCTGACGTATATAGTCCACCGTATCACCAAAGACCTGCATGCCGAAGGCTCCAAGCGTTTCATAAAAAGCTAAGTTGAGCTTGAAGGCTATGGCATACTGTGCTGTGGCATCGATGATAGCTTTGTTAAAGTCCAGGATAGGATTATCCCCCTTCAGTAGGTGCGGAGGCAACTTCTGTATATCTGGATCGAGGCCCACGCAGAGATAGCTCCGCTTGGCTCGTATTTGTTCTATGATTTGCTCGCGATTCATGAGATAATCTACTGTTTATTTGGAGTGAGTAGTCATATATGGTCTACTAAGGTAGTGAAAAAGTATCACATAGGTGTCACCCGCCAGATAGTATAGATATGGCAATCTGGTGCTAGACACCTGTAAATGTGCGAGAAGAAGCCCCAAAGGGAGCCATATATGGGAACTTCTTACGAGGCTACGGATGACAGCGTCAAGTGCATCACTACATAGTAACGTAAAGGAGAGCCTACACCCCGTATGAGGGACTGTAGGCTCTCCTCGTATTGACTCTAGATATCACGCTATATGTGTATAGCTAGATATCTCTCTGATAGGGGGAGATTACTCGTTGTGCTCTTCAGAGTCGCTGTGCTCCTCGTGCTCTTCGCCTTCTGCCTCCTCAGAGTCAGCAGCTGCAGCATCCTTACCACGTGCTACACGTGTCAGCTTGACACCACAAACGACAGCTTGTGGAGCGTCTACCAGCTCGAGACCATCGAAGGAGAGCTCGTGAACCTGGATAGTCTTACCCAGTTTTAGGGTAGTCACGTCGATGACTAGATTCTCGGGGATTTTGTCGTAGATCGCACGTACACGCAGTGTACGCTTCTCACGAACCAGCTTACCACCAGCTTTAACACCAGCGGCGTGACCATCGAGTACGACAGGTACGTTCATGACGATAGGCTTCTCATCGCTTACCTCGTAGAGGTCTGCGTGGAGCGTCTTGTCACTTACTGGGTGGAACTGAACCTCCTTCAGTACAGCCTTATACTGCTTACCCTCTACGTCTAGCTCGATGAGATAGATGTCAGGCGTGTAGATCAGTTTATTGATGTCGTCAGCCTTGACGACGAGATGCTGTGTCTCGCTACCCCCATAGAGGACTACAGGTACAAGCCCCTCACGACGGAGAGCCTTGGTAGCTTTCTTGCCGAGCTGGTCGGCTTTGCGCGCAGTGGCGCTGAGCTTAAAATGCTTCATTAGTACAAATAGTTAGTGTTACTCAAAATTAGTCTTGCTAATCTCCCATTACACTGTGGCACTCTGCCAGAGCCTTTGCGTAGCGTGTCAAACGGTGTGTCAGACAGCACATCAGCTCAGCTAGAGACCAAAGGCCCCGTCACACAAGAGCGGGGTGTACAATTGGATTCATAGGAAAACCGTCCGCAAAGGTACAAATTTTCCAGAGATCCTCAAGCCCGCAAATCGAGTAGTATGATGGCTAATTCCTATTTTGAGGTGCTGGAGGAGAAGCCACCCACAAAAAACTAACTGAAGTGAATTGATTAACTTGCGCCCCAAATGAATGGGGAGAGCTTTTCGCCCTCCCCCCCCTTACCACCTCAAAATATGACTAAAGACCTAGATTGGATTGAGCTGTTCGCTCCCCAAGAAATCCTCCAAGACTTTGACTTCGAGAAGTTGGTTGAAGAAAGCGGTGTTTACCGCATCTATATGGTAGAGAAAGAAGACGCTGACCACATCCCCGCAGAGTTGAAAAAAGAGATCAACGGAGACCTCTCAAACATAGTTCTAGACGGCTATACGAACTACATCGAGTTGCAGACCTTCCCAGCTATGGGCAAGGAGGTCTTCCTCTACC